>JAGRJZ010000175.1 GCA_020442505.1 Alphaproteobacteria bacterium
GACCCCTACGATGTCAACGTAGTGCTCTACCGCTGAGCTAACTGCCCGCACCGGGGAAAGAGTATTTACTAATCAGTTGCGCTCGAAATTTCAAGCCTTTTTTCCCTTACCACCCCTCAATTTTTCTGAGCGGGGATATTGATTAGCTATCCCATATCGTTTCGTCGCAAGGTTCTTGCGCAGATAGAAGAAGAGATGAGCAAGCGTGGTGCTGCTCGTTTTTCCGGCGACAGGATAATGCGGCCTGATCCTCGCGAGCAGCCGATCCCACGTCATAACTGCTCCATCTCCTCCAGAAAACGCTCCGGCCGCGTCACTTTCTCCTGACGGCGAAACCCCTGTACTTCTCCGAAACGTCTCTGCTGCCTGACAATCCTCCGCTACTTCCGGTGAATCACCAGAAACACCGTCGGGCAAGAAACTTGTTCAGGGGGCCTTAGTGGTCCCCTCCACGGCGTCATCGTATTCATAGGAGGCTCGACGATGGCCGGCAAACCAATTGCGCCTAGGGAGCCTTCAGATTCAGAGCGGCTTCCATCAGAGCTCTGGTGTAATCCTGTTGAGGGGCGTCGAAAATTTGCGCCGCTGGGCCGGATTCGACGATTTTCCCGTCCCTCATGACCACCAGATCATGCGCCATGGCCCGCACGACCCGCAGATCGTGGGAGATAAACAGATAGGCCAGGTCGTGCCGATCCTGCAGATCGCGCAGAAGATCGACGATCTGGGCTTGTACGGACAGGTCGAGGGCGCTCGTAGGTTCGTCCAGTACCACAAAGTCCGGTTCCAGAACCATCGCGCGGGCGATGGAGATCCGCTGACGCTGGCCACCGGAAAACTCGTGCGGATAGCGATGGCGCGTCGCGGGGTCGAGACTGACGTCTTCCAGGGCCTTGACGACCAGATCATCCCGTGCGGCCTTCGAAAGGTCTCTGCGATGGACGCGCAACCCCTCTCCGACGATCTGCGCGACGCTCATCCGGGGGGAGAGGGAGGAAAACGGGTCCTGGAATACGATCTGCATATCCGCACGCAGGGGGCGCATTCGTTTGCGGTTGAAAGCGGAAATATCGGCGCCGTTATAGACGATCCGTCCGCGGGATCCGATCAGACGCAAGAGCCCCAGCCCGAGCGTCGTCTTGCCGCTGCCGCTTTCGCCGACGATCCCGAGGGTCTTGCCGCGTGCGATGCGCACGCTTACGCCGTCCACGGCTTTGACCCATTGGGTCGGTTTACCGAAAAGGTTCCGGGCCTTGGGGAAATGGATTTTGACGTCTGTGGCGTCGACAAGCGTCTCGTCGTTCCCGCCCCGCGCGGCAGAGGGCGGTGCCGCTTTGGGCTGCGCGTTCAAAAGCATCTTCGTATAATCGTGAGTCGGATGGGCGAACAGCGTCTTGCCATCGTTCTGCTCGACGATCGCGCCGCGCTTCATCACGCAGACGTAATCGGCCATCGTCTCGACGATCGTCAGATCATGAGTGATCAGGAGCAACGCCATGTTCAGGCGCTCCTTCAGATCGCGGAGCAAGGCCAGGATCTGCGCCTGAACAGTGACGTCCAGCGCGGTCGTCGGCTCGTCCGCTATCAGAATGTCCGGCGCGTTCGCCAGCGCCATGGCGATCATGACCCGTTGCCGCTGCCCGCCGGAAAGCTCGTGCGGATAGGCATTCAGACGGTCCTTCAGTCGCGGCAGGCCGACAAGGTCCAGCAATTCCAGCACCCGGGCGCGGGCCTGGTCCCGGGGCATGTTCTGGTGGAGGCGCAGGACCTCGCCGATTTGCCGCTCGATCGTATGCAGCGGATTGAGGGAGGTCATCGGCTCCTGGAAAATCATGCCGATGCGCTTGCCGCGGACGGTCTGCATGACGGCGTCCGGTGCGCCGACCAGCTCTCTACCGTCGAAAAGAATGGACGACTCCTTCGTATGCGCAGCCATGGGATAGGGCAAAAGCTGTAGAATGGACAAAGCCGTAACGGATTTGCCGCTGCCGCTTTCCCCGACCAGCGCGACGGTCTGGCCTCTGTGAATGTCAAAGGAGACGTTTCTGACCGCCGGGGAGTCTTTAAAGTTGACGGACAGGTCACGGATTCTTAATAGTGCGTCGGACATGCGGGGGAGTTTAGCCGGAAAAGAAGACGGAGTAAAACGACATGACAGATAAAGACACCAAAAAGGGCGCGCCGCCGGTTGGGCTGTGGATACGGGTCGGGCCGGATCTGGCGGTAGAGGAGGTCATTCGTGATCTACGCCAGATCTTCTTCGTGATCAACGGCTCCGATTATGAACGTAACATGCACGTCGTGGAGATTATCGGCGACGGCGAGGATCCGGATTTCCGCGAAAAGGCGGCCTTCATCGCCGATTTCGCGAAACGGAGCGGAATAGCGACGCTGTACCGGGGCGATCCCTCTGTCGCGCGTGAGATAGACGTCGACGGTGTGACGCTGGAAACGCTCGAGGATCTTCCATGCGCTCGGGAACGATTTGGGGAGGACGGGATTATCGGGCTGGCTTGCGGGACCTCTCGGGAGCAAGCCTGCGCCGCGCACGACGCCGCGCTGGATTTCGTGACCTTCGGAACCGGCGGCGCTGTCATGCCCAATCCGGAGGATTTGCGTTTTTGGACCATTCTGTCCGATAAGCCCGCCGTCATTGAGGGGCACGTGACAAACGATCATGCCGGGTATTGGGTGCGGGCGGGAGCGTCCTTCCTCGATTCCGGCGATTATATCTGGTCCCACGGCAAGGGCGTGATGCAAGGAACGGTCAATATGCTCTACGCGATCGACCTCGCTTTGGCAGAGATGGAAAAAGAGGGGCAGGCCTGATCTGGCAGCTATCTTTTGTAAAATGATTTGCAAATTGCAAAGAAATCTTCCCCTTAAGAATGACCAGAATATTCGAGATCTCTTATCTATCTATTATAATTGAATATTTCCGTCTGTCCCTTTTGTGAAAAACTGGCAAGTCTTTTGCTCTCTTCCCTCTATAGTTTTATGAAAAAATAAAACAAAAAAGGGAGAGACAGATGATGAAACTTTTATTGGCCGACGGGCAGCCGTTATTTCGTGACGCACTTGCCAACTATATTGCGCATGCGGAGGCGTCTTCCGTCATCGAGCATGCCGGCACGGGCGACGCGCTCTTTAAGGCGCTTGCGAAGAATCCGGCTTTTGATTTGCTGCTTGTCGATGTCGGGCTGGACGGATTTTCACCGGAGCGAGATATCTCCTCTCTAAAACGCGATTATCCGGATATCCGCATGGCTTTGCTGGCGGGGGAAGAACGATTGCCTCAGGCCCGGACGATGAACGGGAAGAAAAACACCGTCTCTGTGTTACCAAAAACCCTTTCGGGCAAGGCTTTTATGAAGGAAATTCGGCATATGCTGGCCAGCAGGCCAAAGCCGGGTGCATATGCGGAAAATGCTTTGCCGGTTTTGCAAAAAGAACAGCCTGCTGTTGAGCAAAGATCACCGACGAGTCTGACCCGCCGGGAAAAAGACGTCGTACCGTATCTGGTCGAAGGGGCCTCCAACAAGGAAATCGCGCGGGCGCTTGATCTTCAGGTCGTCACCGTCAAGATCCATGTGCGTAGTATTTGCAACAAACTGGCGGCAAAAAACCGGACTCAGGCCGCGCTCGCGCTCCAGAAAATGAGGATAGAAGGACGGGCGTTGTAGTAGCCAGAAGCGCCAACAGTCTCTATAATCCCGGGCAAAAAGGAAGAGGTTCCCCGATGCTTGCGCCCGTCCGCCAGATGACACCGCCCGCCTGGATGCAGGCGCTGGAGACCATCCGGGTCATGGCGGCTCTGAAGGCGGAGGACGGTTTCCCGGCTACGCTGTTTGTGGGGGGCTGTGTTCGTAATGCCCTTTTGGGCGCTCCCGTCGAGGATATCGATATCGCCACAATTCTTCCGCCGGAGACCGTTATGGAGCGCCTTGCCCGTGCAGGCATCCACGTAATCCCGACCGGCCTCGCGCATGGAACCGTGACCGCCGTTTTAAACGGAAAATCGTTCGAAATAACGACCTTGCGAGTCGATGTGGAAACCTTCGGAAGGCGGGCCCGTGTTCGTTATACGGATGATTGGCACGCAGATGCGCGGCGCCGCGATTTTACGGTGAACAGCCTGTTTGCCGATGATGGGGGGTATATCTACGATCCGACCGGGCAGGGTCTTTCCGACCTCTCCGCGCGCCGGATCCGTTTCGTCGGCGACCCGGTTACGCGAATTCATGAGGATTATCTTCGTATTCTGCGTTTCTTCCGTTTTTATGCGCAATACGGCAAAGGCGAACCGGATTCCGATGCTCTGCTTGCGTGCCGCGAGCTTGCGGACAAATTGGCTCTCATTTCAAAGGAAAGGATAACGGCCGAGTTTCTAAAGATCGTTGCCGTCAGAGATCCTGTGAATACCCTTGAGATCATGATCGAAAACCGCATAGTGCCATCCCTTTTCGGCCCCGGTTATGACGGCGCGGTTATGGAGCGCCTCTGCGGATTTCAAAACCGGTACGACCTTTGTTCGCTTGAGGCGCGGCTTGTCGTGATCGCCGGGTTTTCCGAAGGCGCCTTCGAACATATGACGAGCGCGCTTGTTCTCTCGCTTGCCCGGCAAAGGAGCTGCCGGGGCTTGTTAACGCTCCTGCAAAAGCATGACGGGCTTATTACGGCCGCTCTTTCCGGAGAAAGTCAGACGCGGATTTTGATCTACCGTTACGGGGACGGATTGGCGGTCCAAGCGCTTTTCCTTGCGGCGGCGCGAGGGACGGACGCGCACCATCTACCGGATTTGTTGGCGCTTGTCCGTTCATGGACCCCGCCGACGTTTCCGCTGACGGGCGCGGATCTTCTTACGGCCGGCGTTCCGGAAGGCCCCGCTATCGGCCTGGCCATGAAAACGGCTGAAGATTGGTGGGTGTCCGAAGATTTTCAGCCGGACCGTTCGGCTTGTCTTGAAAAGGCTCTCTCTACAGCTTAAGCCCGGGTTCGGCGCGGCGATTTGGGTTCTGTTTCCGCGGCCCTTTCCTCGACCATGCGGACCAGGTGGTCAATAACGCTTTCGTCGCCTTCCTTTAGGCGGTGAGCTTTCTCCCCGGACAGATAGATTTGATGTGTGCCGTTGCCCCCGCCCGTCAGGCCGATATCGGTCATCAGCGCTTCGCCCGGTCCGT
>JAGRJZ010000176.1 GCA_020442505.1 Alphaproteobacteria bacterium
CTCATTCTCTTTTTTTTAGCATGAAAATGAAGTAGACTTTCTCTCCAATCGATTCTGACGGCCTTTTGGGCCGCTCGCTTCATCAGGGGGAGAACATCGCATGACATCGGAAGACGCTACGTCTGGAACCGCTCAGACAAACGGATCCTTGTTCAATGAAATCAAGGCGGCGATCGAACACATCGCCGCGGGACATTATAGCAAGGTTTCTTGCTCGGATCCGACCTATGATGACATGCTGCAAGACATTAGAGACAAGCTGATGAAGGCCGAAGAAGAAGACCTGCGGCGCGCTGTCGGCCTGTCGATCAGCATCAACGACGCCGTCACCGCCGGTGCGGAGATGGCTCGCGGCGCCCAGGAGATCAATGAAAAAAGCAACGGTATGGCAGCCACGGTGCAAGAACTTACGACTTCTGTAGAAAACATCTACTCCAACACCGAAACCGTAGCCCAGGAAACGGACGAAATGCTTGCCATTGCGCAGCGCGGGATGCAATCGACCGCAAACGCCGTCAAAACGATGGAAGACGTCCACCGCGTCACGGGAGAAACCGTCACGAAAATCGAAAGTCTGGCCGATGCCACGCGCCAGATATCGGCGGTTTTGGGATTTATCTCGGATATCGCCGATCAGACAAACCTTCTGGCTTTGAACGCGACGATCGAAGCCGCCCGGGCCGGGGAAGCCGGAAAGGGTTTCGCAGTGGTCGCGGGAGAGGTCAAACAGCTCGCCACGAAGACAAACGAATCGGCCAAAGACATCCGCGGCAAAATCAAATTCCTGACGAATCAGACGAACGCGATCAACGAGATGATGCAAAGGGTTCCCGAAATCGTCGAGCAAGGACAGAATACCCTGAACAACACCCGGGAAGAAATGGGAAATATTTCCTCCCTTGCAAGCGTGATCACAGGAAAAATCCGCAACGTCGCGGATATTCTCTCTGAACAGAAAGCCGCCACGAACGAAGTCGCGGAAGGAGCTGTCAAAATATCTGAATTAGCGGACAATAATCTCCGTGAACTGGATGCAACGCTGGACGCGATGGACACGGCCGAAAAATTGCTCTTGCAACAAACGCAGTATTTCACCTCGCGGGACGTACCGAATCTGACCATCCATCTTGCGAAATCGGATCACGTCATTTGGAAAAAGAGACTGGCGAACATGCTCGTCGGGCGGGAAACACTTAACCCGGACGAATTGTCCAATCACCATAGCTGCCGCCTTGGCAAGTGGTATTACGCGATCGGGCGCGAGGATTTCGGCAAACATCCTGCCTATAGCAGCTTGGAACCGCCGCATGAACGGGTCCACAAACACGGGATCGCGGCAGCAAGGCGTTATGCCGCTGGCGATCTGGCCGGGGCGATTGAGGAAGTCAAAATCGTCACTCAGGAATCCAAAGAAGTCTTGAAATACCTTGATGAGCTTCTGAAATAACGGCGATCTGAAAAAGAGGATGATCTTTCTGCCTGAGACCGTTATAATGGGGACCGGACTATCCCTTCACTCATTCCCGTTTTCGACGGTATGGCCATGACCTCTTTTTTCAGACGACCGCTTTTTTCGTTTTGTCTTATCGCCGCTTTCAGCGCGCCGCCTGCTTTTGCGCAAAGCGGGACCGGGTTTTCCGGTCTTATGCCGCCACAACCCGACGCGACGGTGACCGTCACCGCGGACACGGACGGCGCCTATGCGCCAAGCGACGAAGATACGGCCTATCCCCCGATCCGCCTGACGCCCGACAAATCGGAACTCCTCCGGCTAAAACGGGAAGCACACAGCGTCATCATCGGGAACCCGGTTCACCTGAACATCCTGATGGACTCGCAAAAGCGCCTGATTCTTGTCCCGCGGGAGCCGGGCGCGACATATTTCACCGTTCTCGATGATGCGGGCGCGATTCTTATGCAGCGCCACGTGATCGTCGCCGCGCCGAAGGAGGACTATATTCGCGTTCGCCGCACCTGCATGAACATGGAAGAAAGCACCGGCTGTCAGGCGACCCGGGTCTATTATTGCCCGGACATGTGTCACGAGATCGCCGTCGGCGTTGTTGAAGAGAAAAAGGGCGCCGCGAACAGTGCCGCGACAGCAGCCGACAACGCGTCTGACATGGCCGGCGGCACGCCTGCGGGGGATCCGCTGCAATAATCATCATTATCCGCTTCATTTCAAGAATCTTGCGCAGGGAGCTCCTTTCATGACATGCACAGGCCATTGCCGGTTTCGCCCTTTCTTTCTCGCCGGCGCAAGCGTTCTCTTACTCTCCGCCCTAACGGCCTGCCAGACGACAGGCGCAGGCACAACGAGCGATCGCAACGCCAAGATCGATTCCATCCTGGAGCGCGCAGCCCAGCGCAGCACCGAAAACGGCCGGACCGGGGAGACGCTTTCCCTGCTGGAACGGCTGTATAATCGCGACCCGGCGGACCCGTCCATCGCTCTGCGTTACGGATCGGCCTTGCGGGAAGCCGGCTACCCGACCCGGGCTGCTCTGGTGATCGAACCGCTGGCCCGGGATGAAAAAGCCGAAAACACCGCCGCCAAGATGGAATACGCCGCCATCGCCGCCGCAACGGGCGACTACCTGACCAGCGAGGATTTTGCTCGCCAGGCCGTGGTGCTGGAGCCCGAATCCGGTCGCGCCTACCATTTGCTGGGAATCGCTCTGGACGCGCAAGGCCACCACAAACAGGCCGAAGTCGCCTTCCGCAAGGCGCTTGATTTATGGGAGGGCAATCCCGGTACGGTGCTGAACAATCTGGGGCTCAACCTTGCCTCCCAGGGTTTCCTGGACGAGGCGCTGGACGTATTACGAAAAGCACAGGCCGCAGCGCCCAACCGGACGGAGATCGAGCGCAATCTGCGCATCGTCTCCGCGCTGCAAGCTCCGATGCCGGAGGGAGACTGGGCCCAACCACCCATACCGGCCCGCAAGCCCGATGCCCCGGTACAGACAGGATAAAAGACACGGACGGGATAGGAGACAAACACCTCATGACCGACGAAGAAGACCTGATCATCTATGTCACGGATTTTGACGGAACCGAACACGCCTTGGCGGCTCTGGACGGGTGGCGGGTAATGGAGATTATCCGCGACCACGGTCTGCCGATCAAGGCCGAGTGCGGCGGGGCGTGTTCCTGCGCGACCTGCCACGTCTATGTGGATCCGGTCTGGCTGGACAAAATCCCTGCCAAGCACGAGGAAGAGGAAGACATGTTGGACGCGGCGGTCGACGTGCACGACAATTCCCGCCTGTCCTGTCAAATCATCATGAACCCCGGGCTCAACGGTCTGAAGGTCGCGATGGCCCCGGGAAGCGAGAAAGACTAGCCATGGCCTCCGCCTTGAAAATCCTTGCCTTCCTTCTCGTCGCGGCAATCGGCGCGTTCGTTACCCCGTTTCTGGCCCAGATCGGTCTTGCGAGCGGTTTTATCCCGACGGACGCGGGAAATCCTTTGACGCGGCAGCTTATTTTCTGGCTCGGTGGCGGCGGATGGTGGGTGTGGATCGTCTGCGCGCTGGCGGCTTTGCTGTTTTTCTTCATCGAAAGCCGTCTGCGCCTTTTGTTTCTCAGCCTGCCTTTTATCGGCCCTCTTCTCTACGGGCTGGGCGTACTCTTCTTTTTTCAGGGCGGGTAGCCGTCCCCCCTTCCCTCAGGCCGCGACGGCCTGCTCCATGGACAAAGCGGGATCGCCGAATAACGCCCCCGCATGCGCCGTGTAGTGTTCCGTTACGTCGGTCGCGAAAAACCGCAGCGCCCCGTTGCAGGACAGCGCGGTTTCAATCTCCGGATGGCGATGCAAATAATCCGCAAGCTTGCCGGGCACGATTTCGTCCTGAGAGAGAATATCTACTTCCGGCCCGACGATCGCCGCGATCTGGGGCTTTAAATACGGATAATGCGTACAACCCAGAATAAGCGAATCGATCCGCTGCGCCATGAGGGGCGCCAGATAGCTTTCCAACGGCTCGGCGATCCAACGGCCGCCGCCATGCTCGATCAACGGGACCAGAAGCGGCGCGGCCTGCGCGAACAAGGCGATCGCGGGGTCAAGCTTCGTCAACTCCTCCGCATAGATTCCGCACGCCGCGATCCGCTGGGTCGCCAGCAGCCCGATCCGCCGGTGCCGCCGGTCCAGCGCCTCCTCCAACGTTGGGACGATCACCCCCAAAATCCGGCGATCCGGATAACGCGCCGGCAGATAATCCCGCTGCAAACGGCGCAGCGCGGCGGCGCTGGCGCTGTTGCACGCGACGATCACCAGTTTGCAATCCTGCGTCCCGAGCAAAAAATCCATCGCTCTTTCGGTGTAATGATACAGCGCGTCCGCCGACCGCCCGCCATAGGGCATATGAAGCGTATCCCCCAGATACACAAGGTCGTAGCGGGGCAAATGCCGCCGAATGGCCCGAGCCATCAACACTCCGCCCAATCCGGAATCGAATATGCCGAGTTTCATGTCTAAAACAAATCCACCTGAACGGAAAACATCTGTTCCATTTTTCTTGCCTGTTCTCGTGCCGCGAGCATCATCACGTGATCGCCCGGCCGGATGACGAAGTCGGGACGGGGCAGGATGACCCGGTCCTCACGCATGATCATCGCGACCGCGACGTCCTTGGGCAGCTTCAGATCGGACACCGCCACGTTCGCCAGGGGAATCGTCTCGGAGACCT
This sequence comes from Alphaproteobacteria bacterium, assembly GCA_020442505.1. GTDB lineage: Bacteria > Pseudomonadota > Alphaproteobacteria > Micavibrionales > Micavibrionaceae > JACKJA01. The sequence continues at coordinate 4,694 of JAGRJZ010000176.1, forward strand.
CCGCCTCGATAATCTCCGCCAGCCCGCCGCGCAGGGAATGAAGCGCCTTGATCCGGCCGCGGCGGACGTGCTGCATGATCGTCGAAACCGTGGAGGAACGCGGCGAGACCGTCGCGTCGATCCCCAGCGGTCCGGTCATATTCGCGTAAGACGGGTTGTTCACCAACGCGATCACCCGCTGGCAACCATGCTGTTTCGCCATCAGAGAGCTCAGAATATTCGTCTCGTCGTCGTTCGTGACCGCGATCAGGGTTTCGGTATGGTCCATGCCGGCTTCGCGCATCAAGGACGCGTTCAGAATATTTCCGTGCAGGACGACAATGTCGGGCATGGCTTTGCTGATCTCCACGGCGCGGTTTTCGTCGACCTCCACCAGCTTGATCCGCACGTCTTTATGCTCTTCCCTGATCAGACGCACCAGATTCATCCCGACATTCCCGCCACCGACGATAGTAATCTGGCGGGCCTTGTGCTCTTCATGTCCGAACACCGCCATCGCCCGGGGCACGTGATCCGCGTCGCTGAAGAAAAAGACTTCGTCCCCGGCCTGTATCTGATCGTCGGGACCGGCCAGAAACATGGCCCCCTTGCGCAATATGGCGGCAATTTCGATGCACAGATCGGGAAAGGTCCCGTGCAGTTGCTCCAGCTGCATGTTCAAAAGCGGGCAAGCCTCGTCGCACATGACCCCGACCAGATACACCCGTCCCCGGGCCAGGGGAACGACGCTGGTCGTCCCGGGAATACGGAGGCGCTGGCCGATTGAACGGGCGACTTCCCTTTCCGGAGAAATAATCACGTCGATCGGCATATGCGCGCGGCTGAACAAATTCGCCCATTCCGGACCCAGATAGCCCTTATTCCGGATGCGGGCGATTTTTTTTGGCACGCCGAACAGAGAGTGAGCCACCTGGCATGCGACCATATTGACCTCGTCCAGATCCGTAACCGCGACGATCAAATCCGCGTCCCGCGCGCCGGCGGCGGCCAGAACCTCCGGATCCGAGGCATGGCCGACCATTGCGTTGACGTCCAACGTCTCGCTCACCTCCTCGATCGCATTGCGATCCAGGTCAATGACCGTGACGTCGTTTTCCTCGCGCGCCAGATACGACGCGATACTGTATCCGACCTGTCCGGCTCCACAGATAATAACCCGCATAAATGTGCTCTCCCCGCTTTCCCTTTGCTTGTCTCAAGCTGCTTCTTCGCGGCTTTCATTGTGCTTCGAGACCGTCGAAACGCCAAGCTGTTTTAATTTCCGGTGCAGGGCCGAACGTTC
>JAGRJZ010000177.1 GCA_020442505.1 Alphaproteobacteria bacterium
GGTGATCTGGCCGGCAAAGCGCAGGGACGGCCGCGTGCGCAAGCGCAATTGCTCGTCCAGCAAGGCCGGCGCGTTGATGAACGTATTGCGGTGCAAACCGCCCAGACGGGCGAATTCCGCCTTTTCCAGACCCGGAATCGTCCGGAACACGCTCGTTTGCGCGCCGTATTTCATTTTCGTCTGGAAACCGACCATATTGTAGAGCGTTCCCAGTGCGTTGTCCTGGCGCAGCTGCACGACCGCGTGGGCGGGGTTTCCGGTGTGCGGATTCGTCAGCCCCACCGGCTTCATCGGGCCGAAGCGAAGCGTTTCAGGACCTCTGGCGGCCATGATTTCCACCGGCATGCAGCCTTCGAAATAGGGGGTGTCCTTCTCCCAGTCCTTGAATTCTGTTTTTTCCGCCTCCAGAAGCGCCCGGACGAATGCGCCGTACTGCTCCTCGTCCAGCGGGCAATTGATGTAATCGGCGCCTTCCCCCTTGTCGTAGCGCGACTGGAACCAGGCGACGTCCATGTTGATGCTGTCTTTGTGGACGATGGGGGCGATGGCGTCGAAAAAAGCCAGGGCGTCCGCGCCGGTCAGGCTTTGGATGGTTCGCGAGAGCGCGTCACTGGTCAGCGGCCCGGTCGCGACGATCACATGCGTCCAATCCGGCGGAATATCCGTGATCTCACCGCCTTCGATGGTGACCAGCGGATGGCCGCGCAAGGCGTCCGTGACCGCTTCCGAGAAGGCGTCCCGGTCCACGGCCATCGCGCCGCCCGCAGGCACGCGGGTCTTGTCCCCGCACGTCATGATCAGCGATCCGCATAGGCGCATCTCCGCGTGCAAAAGCCCCACGGCGTTGTTCTCCGGATCGTCCGATCGGAAAGAGTTGGAGCAGACAAGCTCCGCGCATCCGCCGGTCTTATGGGCGGGGGTGAGCGTTGCGGGCCGCATCTCGTGGAGAATAACCGGGATGCCCGCCTGCGCCGCCTGCCACGCGGCCTCCGACCCCGCCAGCCCGGCCCCGATGATGTGAAGAGTCTGTGTTGCCATGGGCGCCTGTATAGCAGACGGAATCCGGCAAATGCAAAGCGTTTAATCGGATAAAGCGATAAAATATTTCCGTTTGAAGACGGCCGTTTTGTACGGCGTGAGAGAGAACATGATAAATCTCGGTCATCCATATTTTGTAAAGGGGGAAACGATTTTTGTATCACTCGGCGTTTCAAGACCCGCTTGCACCGGTTTCCAGTAATCAGCATCCAAGTGAAGCATGGCCCAGACAGAAGCCACCGTTTTTCCCACATCCGTGTCGGTTCCGGTAATAAAGTAAGAGGACATCGCGTTTCAGACAGCCACTTTCAGGCCAGCTTCCCTTATTAATGCAATATCCTCATCCGCATCATTGTTTCCCGTCGTGAGAAGTTTTTCCCCATAGAAAATCGAATTTGCTCCGGCCATCAGGCATAAAATCTGGGCTTCCTTCGGAAAACATTTCCGTCCCGCCGACAAGCGCACGCGGGATCGTGGCATAATGATGCGCGCTGTCGCGATCATCCGGACCATTTCAATCGAATCGACGGGCGGTCTGCTCGCAAGAGGCGTCCCCGGCACGGCAACCAGAGCATTGATGGGAACGCTTTCCGGATGGGGATCAAGATTGGCCAAAATCTGGAGCATGCGGGCACGGTCATAGTTGCTTTCTCCCATACCGATAATACCGCCGCTGCAGATCGTAATTCCGGCTTTACGGACGCAATCCAAGGTATCAAGACGTTCCTGAAACGTCCGAGTACTGATGATGTGGCTGTAAAATTCAGGCGATGTATCCAGATTGTGGTTATAGGCTGTCAGCCCCGCCTTTTTGAGTCTATCAGCCTGATCCTGGTTCAACATACCCAGCGTCACGCAACTTTCCATTCCCAAGGAATCAACGCCGCGGACCATCTCAAGGACCTGATCAAATCCGGGACCGTCTTTCACCTGCCGCCAAGCGGCCCCCATGCAAAAACGAGAGGCCCCGGCGTCTTTGGCCTTTTGCGCGCTGGTCAGAACATCGTTCACAGGCATTAGCGGCTCTTTTTTTAAACCTGTTTCCTTCGCGTGATGCGCCGACTGAGGACAATAGCCACAATCCTCCGGACACCCTCCGGTTTTGATACTCAAAAGGCTGGCGAGCTGGATCGTATTGTTTTCATGGTGCGCGCGGTGAACTGTCTGAGCTTCGTAAAGCAGGTCCATCAATGGCTTGTCATGAATGACGAGCACGTCCTCTGCTGTCCAGTCATGACGCAATGTAATTTTCGTCATTTTGTGTTGTGGGCCTTGTGTTTAGAATGAATTGAGAAGGGCACTTTGCCGGAAATGGGAAAAGTTTTCAACAAAAAGGCTGTCTCACGGAAAAATCCGCACGCCCGGGAGCGCGCTGCTGGCGTAAAGGGCAGGTTGGCGGAGAGGGCTGGCGGGGTAGGTGCGGCCGTCGAAGCGTAAAAAAGCGTCGCGGGTCTCCAGATCCATCCGCCCCGACACGCGCACGATCAGATCGCGCCAGCCATGGGTCCGGCTTTCGCTGACGGTCAGGGGGCCGCGGACCGGCGTTACCTCGGACAACAGCGCAAAATCGTCGTCATAGGCCCTGAAGATCGCCATGCGGCACCCGTCCACCCCGCACCAGACGCCGTGCGGGCTTTTCAGCAAAAGGAGTCCTTCGCGGCGCCCGTCGCCGTCCAGATCGATCCGGGTGAATTCGTATCGGGATTGGGCAGGGCCGCCCTTTTGCGCGATATAACCCGCCACAGCCTTCATGAACGCGTCGTTGTCGGGATCGTGAACCGCCCCCGCGACGGGCAGGGGCAAAAGCGGCCCCGTGTCGGAATTTTCCTGCCCCGTCGTCCCGCAGCCGGACAGACACAAAACGTAAAGACAGAGGAGAAGGGAAAATAGACGCGCCATGGAGCCGCAGTATTGGCGATTCGGTCCCGCGCGACAAGCCCGCCGCCGCTATTTTTGGCAGTTTTTCTTGACTTTTCAGATCGTTTTATGAATAAAGGGGGCCTCTCCCCCTTGCGACAGGAAAGGCCGCTGCGATGTTTGACGATTTGTTCGATTTCGGGAAAAAACGAACCCTGAAACAATCCGTTGGATTTTATATCTTTTACGTTGGGCTGTTCGCCGGAATTTCGGGGATTTTAAGGCTGGCCGGCCTTTAAAATCCGCCGCGCCGCCAGAAGGCAAAAAACCGTCAGGCCGCAGCAAAGCATCACGTTGTCATTCGCCATCGACAGGCCGAAAACCGGATCCGCCCACGGAATTTGATCGCAGGGGACCGCCGGAATCGTCTCAAGACGGGAGAGCATCTCTTTGGCGCTGCTGACTTTTTCCGATCCGGCGGAGCCCTTGCAGCTTTCCAGAAAAGACATCCACCAGTGCCGTTCGACTCCGCTATGATAAAAAGCCGTCAACGCGTTTAGAAAAAAGACAAAAGCGGCAACATTAAGAACAAGGGCGCCATGTTTGTCTTGGTTCTTGCTTGCGAAAAACAACCCGGCCGCGCCTAAAAACGCCGCGACGCCGTAGGGAACCCGTTGCAATAGACAAAGAATGCAAGGGGCAAGGCCGAATCCGTACTGGGCAACAAGCGCCGCCAGAAGGGAAAACAACGACACCCCGAGGACAAGTCCGCTGGCAAAACGGAGACTGAAAAGCGATTCCCAGTCAAAAGCTTTCTGGTTTTTTTTTGTCATTTTTTCATCCTTCCCGATGAGAAAAAAGATTTTCCTAGAAAGACTTAAAAAGCGTTTTTATCATGGCAATGGCGTCCGGGCCAAAAAGAAAAGCCGCCGTGATCAGCAGGGCGATCCAGAGGCTGCCGATCAAGGCGCCGACCACGACCGCCACCCCGTCCCGCATGAGCGTGCCGATGGCCATCAGCGAAATCCCGAGGCTGGGAACCGTGTTGGTCAGAGGCAGCGGAATGCAGACCGTTAACGCCATTAAAAGACCCAAAAAGCCGAAGAATCGGGACGCGCCGTTTTGGGTCGCCCAGCGCCAGCGGGGTCTTGTGATCTTTTCGAGCTTTTGTAAAGGCGGAATCATCGCCGACAGCCAGCTCGAGACTCTCTCCCGCGCCAGGGTTTTTCGTGTCAGACCCCCGGGGAGCCAGAGCATGTGCGCGCCCAGAGTCTGTTGCCCGGTCAGGAAGACAAGCGGCGTGGCAAGCGCGATATTCACCCCCGGCGGAACCGGAACGGGCAAGGCCATCGGCATCGCGAATAACAGTAAAAGCCCGCCGAACCCGCGTTCGTGAAGCTGGTCAACAAGCATCCGAAGGGGGACGTCTTCCGCCGGCAAAGCCGTGCGCATATCGTTCAAAAGGGTAGACAGGGGGCGAATCTGATCCATAGCCGGGACCTTACGCAATCCGTTTTTTTTTGTCAGCCTGTTTTTTATGTGGATGGTTTAAGGCGAAAGGAACCCGTTTCCTTGTCGTTACAGACGATCGAATGTAGTCTGTGCAACGAATAAGTGTGTGTTATCAATTTAGTAATTTTTTTCTGTAAAAATGAAGGGTGCCGTTCTGTGTCTTCGCAAGCCGGACGGTCATCCGGATCGACAGGAAGCCGGTTGTTCGCAGTTTGGGGAGAGCGCGTCTATGAAACAGGGAAAACGCCGGGGGGAAAGTGGTAACGTTTTCTTTGCTTTGTTCGGAGCCGTCGCGCTGATCGGGGTTGTCGGCGCCGCTACGGCGACGCTGATGCGCGGGCCGCTCGGCACCGTCGTAACCCTCAATCAACAGGCCAAAGTGGACTCTCAGCTTCAAATCGCCAGAAAATTATCCGCTCTG
>JAGRJZ010000178.1 GCA_020442505.1 Alphaproteobacteria bacterium
CATATTCTTTCGGCTTGTCTTTGTGCATCAGAGTCCTCGATCTCTTCTAAAAACCGGAAAAAATCTTGTGCTTGTTGCTCTAGGTTTTTCAGATCAGTTTCCGCGTCGCCATCATGTTGTGTGAACTTGTCATGAACACATTGGGCTTTGTTCAGCAATAGAGTCCACCCAGATCTGTGGTGGGTCAGGGGCGTTCCTTCGGGCAGACTGTAGGAATCAATCGAAAATTGTGTTAATTTTTCAAATACACTTTCTGCGACAGCGACCATGGAGCGTCTTTCTCTATTTTTTATTCTGTAAAATAAATTCTTCGGTTTTGTAACAGAATATTATCAGAATAGCAAATTTTTTCTACACTTTGTCTGTGGGGTTGTCTTTCCAAGTGGCTTCATAGCTGTTATTTTTCACGAATAGCTGCAAATAAGGACAAAAAATGAAAGCAACGTTCAAAAACAGGTTGAAATTGGTTACGACCTATGAGGGAATGCAAAGGGTAGCTTTTGACCATGAGTTGCCGTGCGAAAGCCTGAAGGTGTATATCGAGAAACGAAAACCCGCGCGTCCGGGTGAAAAACCGCATCCTGTGGACTGGAAGATCGTGATGGAAGGGGAAAGCGATTCGCTGATCGACCGGTGCAAAAAGGAGGTGTCTGCTGTGTTCTCGGAATACATCAGGCGGCGGACGAAAAGGGAGGTTAGCGCGTTGCTCTACAAACAATTCGAGCAGCTTGCACAAATGAGGAGTATCTGACAGAAATGCCGAGCCCAAAAATATCAGAAGTCATCGATTTGACGATGGCTCGTCGTGAAATCCGGGAAGGCCAGACGATCGCAGAGGCGGTCAAGGCGATGAAAGATGTGAACTATAACTGCCTGTTAGTAAAAAACGACGATGGGATCGCGGTGGGGATTTTGTCCGAGCACGATATTGTTCGAGCTTTCGCGGAGGAGGGCGATGGTGCCCGAACGGCCGTGGTGGGGAATTTTATGGAAGTTGATATTTCTGTCGCCAACGAAAGCGACACGCTGGACAAGCTGATCAAGCAAATGGCGGAAGAAAACCTTCGTTATATCCCCATCGTATCCGATGCTGGATACGTAACCAGCTTCGTGTCGATTATGGAGCTTTTAACCGCAAAAATTGCTACATGCGGTCCTTGTCCCTGATTTTTCCCGTCACGTTACTTTTGCACTGGGCATCGAACGTTTTTCGTTATTTTCTTTTGTAACCGATCCTGTACAATGTCCGAACCTTTTGTCGTGATGCGATTAATCATCATGCGCATCTGGTTTTGTTTACATTATCTATCAATGGAGTATGACTTATGACGATCAAAAAAGCAGTAACGAATTCCATGGTTGCAGGCGCGGTGGCGCTCGCGATTGCCGGTATTTCGGCGTCCGACGCGAAAGCCGAGCACCATGAAAACATGGAAAAATGCTACGGCGTCGCGAAAGCCGGGCACAATGATTGCGGCGTTGCCGACGGCAAGCATAGCTGCCAGCACGAAGCGACTGTCGATTCTTCCGGTCATGAGTGGGTTGCCTTGCCGAAGGGCGTTTGTGACAAGCTGGTTGGCGGATCTCTGACGCCTTACGATGGAACGGCAGCCGATCACAACAACTGCGGTGCAGCGAAGGGTGCTGCCAACAATTGTGGCGCGAAAAAAGGCGAAGCCAACAAGTGTGGCTGATGCTCTGATGACGTCAGATGTTGACAAAAGCGGTTTTTCGCAGTCCGGACCGGCTCTTCCCATGCGGGAGGCCGGGATCGGGCTGCGAACCCCGCATTGTGACGATCTTCTGGACAGCCGGCCCGCGGTCGGCTGGCTGGAGGTCCACCCCGAAAATTACTTCGGCGGCGGTATTCATCGCCATTATCTCGCCCGGGCGCGGGAGATCTATCCGTTGAGCCTTCACGCGGTGGGATTGTCGCTGGGCTCCGACCGACCTGTTTCCGAGGGTCATTTGCTCCAGATTAAAGAGCTGGTGGATCTGTTCGAACCGTTTCAGGTGTCCGACCATGTGTCCTGGAGCGCCAGCGGAAACGCCCATTTGAACGATCTTTTGCCTCTGCCGTACACGGAGGAAACCCTGGCTCGGTTTTGCGACAATGTGGACCGGACCCAGACTTATCTGAAACGATCCATTCTGGTTGAAAACCCGTCCAGCTATATTGCCTATCGTCACGGGACGATGACCGAACATGAGTTTCTGAACGAAATTGCGCGCCGGACCGGATGCGGCTTATTGCTCGACGTGAACAATATATACGTACAGGCGCATAATCACGGCTTTGACGCGCGGGCTTACGTCGCCGGGATCAACCCTGCGGCCGTTGGCGAAATTCACCTGGCCGGACATGTGGAAGAGTCTTTCGGCGCGCAGACGTTGCTGATCGATACGCATAGCCGTTATATCCGGCCTGAGGTCTGGGCGCTGTACGAAGACACGATCGCTCTGATGGGGCCTGTTCCGACCCTGATCGAATGGGACAGCGATCTTCCGTCCTTGCCGGATCTGGCGGGGGAAGCGTTTAAAGCGCAAGAAATTATCGATCGCCACCGCCCCGCCGCGCAGAGGGAGGCTCGTCGTGCAGCTGGCTAAGGTCCAAGAGAACTTCGTCCGCACGATTCTTGATCCGAGCGCGTTGGAAGGGGCCGGCGCGTCGCCCTTCGGCGCTTTGTTTCAGGAAAACGGAATCGCCGTTTCGGACCGGCTCGCGGTTTACAGGGCGCATGTTCTGAACGGGTTGGCCGGCGCTCTGTGCAGTACGTTTCCGCTGATCGAAACCCTGGCCGGCGCGGCGTTCTTGTCCGCGGCCGCACGCGCCTATATCCACGAAACCCCGCCCGTGGAGGGGAACCTGAATTTATACGGCGCGACCTTCGCGGATTTCCTGACGCGCTATGAGCCTGCTCGCGACCTGCCTTATTTGCCGGATGTCGCGCGGATGGAATGGGCCAAGAACGAATCCTATTTCAGTCGGGACGACGAAGCGCTCGACGTACAGGTTCTGCAAGCGATTCCTCCGGAGGAAATGGACGATCTGGTCTTGCTGTTCCGTGATTCGGTTCGCTTTGTCGAATCGGCTTATCCTTTGCCCGCGATCAGAGATTTTTGCGCCCACCAGACGACGGAATCTTCGTCGGAGGAGGGGGGCGAACAAAAACAAGAGACAATGAATTTTGATTCCGGGGCGTCGCGTCTGCTGATTTTCCGGCCGCAGTTGCGAATCTTCGTTTTGGAACTCGATGCGCCGGAATATCTTTTCCTGCAAGAGATCGCGGCGGGCCAATCTCTGGGATGGGCCGCTGTAACCGTTTTGAAGTCCTGGCCGAATTTCAATCTATCGGAGACGCTTCAAAAGCATTTTGGCTTGGGGACGTTTTCCGGCTTTCAAAAAGCCCCTGTCTGACACAATCAAAGGCGGGGGCATGGACGCACCCTTATACGATTGATGACAGGATAATGACATGAGAACCTTTGCCGCGAAAATCGACTCCTTGCTCAACCCCTTGCGTCAGGTCGCGACTTACGGCGCGGCCCCGCTTTTGGACCTGGCTTTTCGCCTGTATCCGGCTTCGGTGTTTTTTCAATCGGGGCTGGGCCGGTTTCAGGATTTTCTGAACGATACATGGGGGCGTCAACTTTTCCTTTTCGCGCAGGAACACCCGGTTTTCGGCCTTCCCGCCACGATCGCCGCCCCCGTGACGACCGGCGCCGAGTTGATCTTGCCGATTCTTTTGGCACTTGGTCTGTTCGGGCGGTTTGCCGCCGGCGGCTTGCTTGTGATGACAATGGTGATCGAGTTCACCTATCTCCACAGCACGACCCATTATCTGTGGGGCGCGCTTTTGGCCGCTATTCTGATAAAGGGGCCGGGATTGTTATCCGTCGACGCGTTGCTGGTGAAATGGACCCGTTCCCCGAAGGGGTAGGGCCCATTGCGTTCACCTCGCATACCGGGAACCGGGATGAGGGGGCTTACGCCCGCTCTTTTTTGGCTTCTTTCGGAATGACGGCGCCGGTTTCCTGGTCCACACGTTTCATGGAAAGTTTTACCTTGCCGCGGTCGTCCGTGCCGATCAGCAAGACCTTGACCGCGTCGCCTTCTTTGATGACGTCCGTGGTTTTTTCCACGCGACGGTCGGCCAGCTCGGAGATATGCACAAGCCCGTCCTTTTTGCCCATGAAGTTCACGAACGCGCCGAAATCCATGGTCTTGACGACGGTGCCGTCATAGACCTTGCCGACTTCCGGTTCCTCGGTCAGGCCGCGGATGATGTCGATCGCCTTTTCGATCGAATCGAGATCCGTCGCGGCGACTTTGACCGTCCCGTCGTCTTCGATGTCGATTTTACACCCCGTCGTCTCCACGATTTCCCGGATGACTTTTCCGCCTGTGCCGATCACGTCGCGGATCTT
>JAGRJZ010000179.1 GCA_020442505.1 Alphaproteobacteria bacterium
GCCGGTCCAGAATGTCGATCAGATGCGCCTTCATGTCCAGAAGGCCTAGCTCAAACACAGCGAACAGGCCCACGGGCCCCGCGCCGACAATGATTACATCCGTTGTTACAGGAGACGTCATAAGAAAATCCGCTTGTTTGTCGGTGAAAAACGAGATCGGCAGGCTATAGTCATTTCCTTTAAAAACCGGACAATTCTGCAAATTGCCGTCTTTTCAAAAATCTTCCCCATGCACGCGTCTGCACATCGCATCGGATTTTTGAAAAAGCCAACAATTTTCGAAGTCTGCCCGCTTTCTAACAGGAGCGACTATAGCACAAACGCCGCAGGGAGAAAAGCCGGTCAGTCGAACATCAGGCGTTCGAACTCGCTCAAAGAGGCGCCGGTCACCGATAGAATTTTTGCAATGCTTTCCATCGACGGCCAGCGCGGCTTGCCGTCCGGGCTGTGGCGTTTGCTTTTATTGAACGCGGTCGGATCCAGCCCGGCCTTCTTCGCAAGGCCCGAGGCCGAGTATCCGTTCGTCTGCGCCAGGCGGTCAATACCGCGCCATACATGGTCATGAGTCAACATAGGAACATTGTCCCAGATTTTGCCTCAAAAAAAAATAAGAAAAAAATCCTATTTTTTGCTTGACATGAGGAAAATATTCCTACATAACGGTTTCATCAACGCCATAATTGCGTCCAAGACGAAGGAACAACCGATGTCCATTCAAAATCAATATACGCCTCAATCCTCCAGCGGGCTGGAGACGACCCCCTTCGAAAGCGCCGAGGAGGCCTGGTTCTGGTTTATTCAGGCCCAGCGCGCACGCGATGACGGGGCGCGTTTTACGTTCGGCGCGGGCCTGCTCCACCGGCCGTGCGAGCCGATGGATATCTTGAAAGTGGCCGAGCGGCTGCACAGGAACCGCCGGCTGGTGATGGATCATTTTATGGTGCTGCGCCATTACGGCCGGCGCATGATGGCGCCGGACCCCACGCGGGCCAAGGAAATAAGGGCTTACAAGCTCTGGAGCGAGGCCATGGAGCGGCTGGAGGAGGTCTTTGTCCGCAAGGGCATCGTCGTTCGGCCCAATAATGTTATCCCTTTTTCCGCCTTTTCCGAAAGGCGCCGGGGTTGATGCGAGAGGCCTTTTACGCCGCAGCGGGGCAGGGTTATCAACGGGCCTGGGCCGTGTTCAGCGGACAGACCGATCTTCGCTGGTTGCGGCTGCTTTTGCGCTCCGGGTTTCGGCATTGCTTCGTCGTGATTCATGACGGAGCGCGGTGGATTTTAATCGATCCGCTGGCCAGCTATACGGATATTGCGGTTCAGCCCGTGGCACCGGATTTCGACCTGCCGGGCTGGCTGGCCGCGCGCGGATACCGGGTCGTGCCCGCGCCGTTGTGCCGAAACTGCCGCAAGCAGGCGCCCGCAATGATCTATAGCTGCGTGGAGGCGGTCAAACGCGTTTTGGGCGTGCATAAGCGCGGGATTGTCACGCCGTGGCAGCTCTACCGGTATTTGACAGAACAAAATAGACAGAAAGGATCAGTATTATGGGAAGTTTAACCTCGCGCCCGCAGGTGCCGACTCCGGTCGTGCAGCCTGTGGCGGCTATTACGCCGACGGTGACAGCAACAGCAACAGCAACGACAAGCACGTCGCCTGCGGACACAACGACGGCGGAAAATGCGTCGCAATCCGATGCCCAAACCCCGGACGCGGCGCGGGAGGAGACGTTGCTCTCCCGCAATCGCGGGCGGCTGGGCACGGTTCTGACCGGTTTTCGAGGATTGCTATCGCAAACAAGTGCCGCCGGTCAGCGCAAAACCCTGTTGGGGGAGTGAGTAAACCCCGCTTTTGACGAAGGATATGACAATGAAAGACATCATTCAAACGGATCACGATCCGGTCACCCTCGCGCCCCTTCTGCGCCGGTATGAGATCGCGAAAGAGCGGCGGCGGAACTGGGAATCCCTGTGGCGGGAGGTCTATGATTACGCCCTGCCGCAGCGAAACAGCCTGGATCCGTCCCCCGCGGGCAGCCAGCGGGTCAGCCATCTTTACG
>JAGRJZ010000180.1 GCA_020442505.1 Alphaproteobacteria bacterium
TGGCTGACGAGATTAACCGGGCCCCTTCCCGGGTGCAGAACTCTTTGCTGGAGGCGATGGAGGAGCGGCAAATCACCGTCGGCGGTCAGGCCTATAAAATGCCGGATCTGTTCATGGTCATGGCGACCCAGAACCCGGTGGAGCAGGCCGGAACCTACGCCCTGCCCGAAGCCCAGATGGACCGGTTTTTGATGCATGTCACGGTCACCTATCCGGACGAAGACTCGGAAGTCGAAATCATCCGCATGGTCCGGGCGGAGGAAGCCGCCAAACGGCAAGAGGCAGGCGAAGAAGGACAAAAAGCGGACAAGCCGTCCGGAGCCGCCAAGCCCGCCCCGACGGACCAGAAAACGATCTTCGCCGCCCGACGGGAAATCGATGCCGTCGCCGTGCCGGAAAACGTGGAGCGGTACCTGATCGACCTGATTTTCGCGACCCGCTACCCGCAGCGGTTTAATTACGAGCTGAAAAGCTACATCGCGGCCGGGGCCAGCCCGCGGGGGTCCCTCTCGCTGGATCGCTGCTCCCGCGCGCTGGCGTGGCTCCAGGGGCGGGACCACGTCACGGTCGAAGACGTGCAGGCCATGATCAAACCGGCCCTGCGCCACCGGATTTTGCGCGGCGAGCGGGCCCTGAAACACAACGTCTCGACCGACGAGATCATCGACGATATTCTGGAACTGGTGAAGGTGCCTTGAGCGTGGAACAAGAAAACGCGCCTCATTATACAGGCCATCGCGACCGGCTGCGGCAACGCTTTGTGCAGGGCGGGGCGGAGGCTCTCCCGGATTACGAGTTGCTCGAACTGATCTTGTTCATGGCCATTCCCCGGCGGGACGTAAAACCCATCGCCAAGGATCTGGTCGCGCGCTTTGGTAATCTGGCCGGGGTTTTGAACGCGAGCCTGGCGGAGCTGCAAAGCGTCAAGGGCGTTTCCGAGACCACGGCTGTTACCCTGAAATCCATCCAGGCCGGCGCCTTTCGCCTGTTGAAGCAAGAGGTCATGAACCGCCCGGTTCTGAATAACTGGCAACGGCTGGTGGATTACTGCACCGCGACGATGGCGCATGAGAAAGTCGAACAATTCCGGGTTTTGTTCATGAACCGGAAGAACGAGCTGATCGCGGACGAAATCCAGCAAAGGGGCACCGTCGACCACACGCCGGCCTATCCCCGGGAGATCATCAAACGCGCGCTGGATTTCGGGGCGACGGCCGTTGTCCTGGTCCATAACCACCCGAGCGGCGATCCGACCCCGTCGGAGGACGATATCGATCTGACCATGGCGATCATGGCCGCCGCCGAGCCATTCCGTATTTTGGTCCACGATCATCTGGTCGTCTCGCGCGGGGGCGTGACCAGCATGAAGAGCGCCGGGATGATTTAGAATCCTCAGGCCGTTCACAAGTCTTCTTTACAGAATGAACCGGCTGAGGTCCGCGTCCTTAGCTAGGTCCGAGACCGTTTCCCGAACCATGGCGGCGGTGACGGCTATGCTTTCCCCCTCGCGATCCGCAGCGGTGAAGGAGATATCCTCCAGCAGCTTTTCCATGACCGTATGAAGCCTTCGCGCGCCGATATTTTCGACCGTCTCGTTCACGGCGAACGCCACGCGCGCGATTTCGGCAATGGCGTCGTCGGCAAAGGTAAGGGACAGTTTTTCCGTCTCCAAAAGCGCTTTGTACTGGATCGGCAGGCTGGCCTCGGTCTCCGTCAGGATTCGGACAAAATCCTCTTGCGTCAGGGCCTGCAGCTCAACCCGGATCGGCAGGCGCCCCTGTAATTCGGCCAGAAGGTCGGAAGGTTTGGAATGATGGAACGCGCCCGAGGCGATGAAAAGAATATGGTCGGTCTTGACCAGCCCGTGTTTCGTGGAAACGGTCGTTCCTTCGATCAGCGGCAGTAAGTCCCGCTGAACCCCCTCGCGGCTGACATCCCCGCCGCGGACGTCTTGACGCTCGGCGATTTTGTCGATCTCGTCCAGAAACACGATTCCGTTCTGTTCCACCAGATCCAGCGCGGTGGCGACGATCTTCTCCTCGTCCAGCAGCTTATCGGCCTCCTCCGCGATCAAGATGTCGTAGGAATCAGCGACGGTCATTTTCTTTTTCTTTTTTCGTTCGCCCATCGCCTTGCCCAGCATGTCGCCGATGGACACCATGCTCATCGACGCGCCGGGCATGCCGGGAATGTCGAAGCTGGGCATGATGTCGGAGCGGTCCAGAACGTCGACTTCGATCTCCCGGTCGTTCAGCTCCCCCGCCCGGAGCTTGTCCCGGAAATTCTGGCGCGTGCCTTCGCTGGACGAATGGCCGACCAGCGCGTCCAAAACCCGCTCTTCCGCGTCGATCTCCGCTTGCGCTTCGACCCCTGCGCGCATTTTCTCGCGGGTCATATGGATGGCGCTTTCCGTCAGATCGCGGATAATCGATTCGACGTCTTTCCCGACATAGCCAACCTCGGTAAAGCGCGTGGCCTCGACCTTGATAAAAGGCGCGCCCGAAAGCTTCGCCAGACGCCGGGCTATTTCGGTCTTCCCGACGCCGGTCGGCCCGATCATCA
>JAGRJZ010000181.1 GCA_020442505.1 Alphaproteobacteria bacterium
GCCGTCGAGCCTTTTAAACCGGGCCATCACGTCACAGGCAATATCCGTATAGCTGCTGCCCAGATGCGGCGCGCCATTCACGTAATAAATCGGCGTCGTGATATAAAAAGGCGCTTTGTCGGTCATGGCGAACGGTTCCTTTGTGTCCGGGAGAGTTCCGGCACGCTAACATAGGAAGGAAGAAAAAGGGAAGTAGGAAATCGCGGGCCGCGCGAACCAGAGCGCGGATGTGTCAATAAATCAGCTCGTCGTCGTCGCCGCCTGAGGAGATAACGATCTCGCCGCGGGCTTCGAGGTCTTTTGTAACGTTGACGATATATTGCTGGGCCTCTTCGACCTCCTTCAGGCGCACAGGCCCCATCGCGGCCATGTCTTCCTTCATGATCTTCGCCGCCCGTTCGGACATGTTCGAGAAGAAGAGATCCTTGAGCGAATCTGTGGCACCTTTCAAGGCCGCCGGCAGTTTGTCCTTGTCCACGGCGCGGATCAAGGTCTGGATCGACGCCGCGTCCAGCTTTAGCAGATCTTCGAAGGTAAACATCAGGCTGCGAATTTTCTCGGCGGATTCCGGAACCGATTTCTCCAGCTCTTCCATGAACTTGCCCTCGACGGAGCGTTCCAGAGAGTTGAAGATTTCCGCCATCATCTCGTGGCTGTCGCGGCGTTGGGTCCGGGCCAGGTTCGACATGAACTCGGTCCGGAGGGTTTTTTCGACGTCTTCCAAAACCTCTTTTTGCACGGCTTCCATGCGGAGCATCCGGTGGATGACCTCCAGCGCGAAGTTCTCGGGCAGCATCGCCAGAACCCGCGCGGCGTGGTCGGTCTGAACCTTCGACAGCACCACGGCGACGGTCTGCGGATATTCCTTTTGCAGGAAGTTCGCCAGCACTTCCTCGTTTACGTTCCCCAGCTTTTCCCACATGGTCCGCCCTGCGGGGCCGCGGATCTCTTCCATGATCTGGTCGACCTTGTCGGCGGAGAGCACTTTGCTCAAAAGCCGCTCGGTACTGTCATGGGTTCCGACCAGCGTGTTGGTCGAGCTCATCTGTTCCGCGAAATCCATAAAAAGCCGTTCGACCACGGTCGCGCTGACCTTCCCGAGGCCCGCCATGGTTTGCGAGATTTCCATGATCTCGTCGTCGTCCATATGCTCGAAAATCTTCGCGGTGTGCTCCTCCCCCAGCGCCAACATGAAGATGGAGGCCTTTTCCGCGCCCGACAGGGTTCTGTAATCTTCGCGCAGTCTCATATAGAGGTTCCTTTAGCTCTCCTGGCTCATCCAGTTGCGGAGAACCGAAACGGTCTCCTGGGGATAGGTGTCTACGATATCCGCGATTTTCTTGACGGAGGAAGCCTTCACCTTCCCTTCCACCTGTTGCATATCGATCAGGGACTCCTCGGATTCGCCGCCCTGTCCGCTGCCCTGTTCGAATTCGGAGGGGCCCTCCAACGCGGGCTTGGCCGGTCCTCCAGCCAAAAGCTCGGCCTCGAACTCGCTGTCCAGAGAGGGGTCGTCGCTGCTCAGCAGACGCCCGACCATCGGCTGAAGGACCAAAAGCACTACCAGGATAATCATCACGGCCACGATCAGAATCTCGGCCGCGTCCAGAACGTCGCCCCGTTCGAACCCGAACAAAAGCGCCGCTTTCAAATCGGCGTCCTCCGCTTCGACATCCGCGAATTGCATGTTGACGATTTCGAGCGTATCGCCCCGGTCCTCTTCGTACCCGATGGCCGAACGGACCAGCGCCGCGATTCGGTCCAGTTCTTCCTGGCTCCGCGGTTGATAGGTCTTGTTACCCTCTTCATCCGTGACGTAATTGCCGTCCACCAAAACCGCAACCGACAGTTTTTTGACCTCTCCGACCTCCCGGATCATGCTGCGCACGGTTTTGCTGATCTCGTAATTCGCGACTTCCTCGAGCTTGCTGCTTTCCTGCACCGGTTTCGGATCGACCAGAAAATCGCCCGCGATCCCGGGCAGGTTGTTTTGAACCGACACGTCGCCGGAGGGCGGTTCACGTTCCGTATTGGTCTCCTCCGTCGTCTGGGTCGAGCGGAGAACCTGTCCCGAGGGATCGTACATTTCCTCGTTCGTGCTGATTCGATCGAAATTCAGATCCGCCGTCACGTTCGCACGCACCCGGCCGTATCCGACGACCCGTCCGACGATATCCTCGATCGCGTTGGTCATGCGGGTTTCATAGCTGCGGCGCATTTCTTCGGCCTTCACCGTCAAGAGGCTTTCCGTGTCGCTGTCGCCCCGAGCCAGCAGATTCCCGTTACTGTCGATCAAAGACACCGTCTCGGGCTTGAGTTGCGGCACAGCCGAGGCAACCAAAGACTGAATAGCCAGGATCTGTTCCCGGTCCAGATGAGCCCCCGGGCGCAGGGACAAAAACACGCTGGCGCTGGCCGGACGGCTGTCGCGGCTGAACAGTTCGCGCTGAGGCAAGACCAGATGCACCCGCGCGCTGCGGACCGTGTCGAGCGATCCGATCGTTCGGGCCAGCTCGCCCTCCAGCGCACGAACCTGGTTGATGTTCTGAACAAAGTTCGTCGTTCCAAATCCCGATTGCTGATCGAACAGCTCGTACCCCATGGACCCGCCGCCGGGCAGGCCTTCCGCCGCCAAAATCATCCGCGCGCGACCGACCTCGCTTTCGGGGACGCGGATGCTGCTCCCGTCCTGAGAGACTTCGAAAGGAATCGCGTTTTCGCCAAGCTTGGCAGTCATCGCCGTCGAATCGACCGAGGACAGATTGTCGTATAACAGGTCCATTTTCCCGGTCGACACCCGCATCGACACGAAAATGAAAAAGATCAAAAGCGCGAGCAAAACGCCGCTCATAATCGCCAGACGCCCGGGTCCCAGCTGTTTGAGTGTTTCAAGAAAACTGTTCACGACAAGAAAGAACCTTATTTCTATTGGTTGACGGACGCGCCGCGCGAGGAAGCGCCGGGGGGCGAAGAAAAGCGCTCCGGCCTATTATAAGCGGGTTTTGTAGATTTTTCCACAGCTTGTTGCACAAAGAAAACTTTAGTCCCGCGGTTTTTATGCGACACAACGGAGCGAGAAAAGCCCTTAACAGCCCCCCCTAAAAACCGTTTAATCCTTTGTTTTTTAAAGTAAATAAAAGGTTAAGCTCCTTCGCCCCCTCGACGAAAACGCTTGACTTTTGACCTGTCTTGTTGTACCATGATACTAGGTTACTATACCCTTTTTCTATAAAAGGCATAGAATGGTTGGGGAACCATGTTAGAAGCGGTTAATTCAGTTTTGCAAACGACACCCACCCTCCGCGGACAGGCGGAGAAGGTGAGCTCCGCCGATTCGTTTGCGGCCAACCCGGACCGAGTCCAGAAGGCCGTTCTGGCTCCTTACGTCAGCCCCTATGTCCATGTGGATCTTGACTACGGCGCGGTTCTCCAGATTCGGGATCGCGACACCGGCGATGTCGTGGATCAATTCCCGTCACGTTCGCGTCTTGAGGCGGAAGCCCGCGCGGCGGTTTTGCGGGAGCAAGCCCAGTCTTCGGCCACCGCGATCAGCCGTCCAGAATCAGCCGCATCGGCCCAGGCCAGACCAACGACCCCGGACGCGTCCGATTCGGCAGTCCCGCCCCCGCCCGCCTCATTTAAACAGCTGGCGGCGTTTCAGGCCGCATCCCAGGCGGGCACGGCTGGCAGCGGCACAGAAGTTAAGGTACTGGCCTAAAGCCCACCTTTATCCTCGTCTTTTTTCTCTGACGGACGGCTCATGAGACCAGCGGCGATCTCGCGGTTAATGTCGATCAGGATATCGAGCTTCTTCTGCTCCGGACTTGCCAGAATATCAACCGTCTGATTGAAGATAAAGACGCCCAGATTGGCGATGTTATTGCGGAGCGCCACCGGGCGCGCGGGATCATCATCCTCCACCGCCGTATCCACGAACATCAGCCATATTTGACGATTATAGGTCAGCGCCCCTTCCAGCTCCTCCGGCGAGACTTCGTCCCAGCGACTTTGAATCGCTTGAAAAGCCTTGGCGGCCTTGAGCAAGACGCGCGCCTCGACCTCCCGCTGATCGGGGGTATGGGCCTGTGCGTGGCTGTCATACGCGCCGGCGGCAGCAGCATGAGGATTAGGCGGCAGGCCCGGTTTGCGGGTGTTTGACATGGTCGAGTAACTCTTCTTCGTGTTTTAAAAGCTCTTTGGCCTCTTTCAGGGCCTTGTAATACGATCCTTCCAGAATCATATCGTTTATTTTCATGAAAAACAGGCTCGTCGTCGGAGCGGCGTCCTGAATCTCCCGGATCAAAGCGAAATATTTGTCATGATACACTTTCGGAGAGCGCGCCAGATACATGCACTGCACCAGAAAATAAATCTTTTTGCAGGGCGTGTCGGCGTCCTCCTCCCTTAGAACGTCTTTTTCCCTTAAAATCGGCGCGTCGCCGGCGATATGCAAACGGGTCCTCTGATCGTCGTTTGTGATAACGGCTTCCCCGATCAGAATCTTTTCGCGCGGTTTAAGATCAATGACTAGAGCCATATCCGAATATCCAGGAAATACAAATCAGAGATCAAAAAATAGCAGAAAAAAAACGGCGGGGAAAGCCCCGCCGTCTTCGTAATGGATAAAAGACTTTCGCCTATCCCCGGCCCGATTAGAACAGTCGCAGGATGGACTGCTGGGACTGCGAGGCCAGCGACAGGGAGGTAACCCCCAATTGTTGCCGGGTTTGCAGCGCCAGAAGTTTCGCGCCTTCTTCGTTCTGGTCGGCGATCGTCAGCTTGTCGGAGCCTTCCGTCAGCGTGTTGATGAGGCTCTTCGTGAAGTCCTCCCGCGTTTGGATGATCGACAGGTCGTTCGCCAGCGTGGACCCGAAATTCCGAACACTTTCCAGCGCGGTCCGAATTTCCGTGAGCGCGTTGTCCACGGAAGAGGTCCGGCTGAAATCGGCTTCGGAGATCCCCAGACCGGCGGCGGTGAAGGTAACCCCTTGCGTAACGAGCGAGCTGGTGCGGTCTTCGTTGAAGAAGGTCGTCAGATCGTCGCCGAACAACAGGTTCGTTCCCCGGTAGCCCGTATCCCCGTTCGAAACCAGCTCCGTGATCTGGTCACGGATGTTGTTGTAGTCCGTTTCGAACTGGGCGAGCTGACCAGCGGCGGAGGCAAGACGGATGCTTTCCTGAACCGCGTCGGTCGCCGTTGCGGAGATCGTCTGAATACCAAAGCCGAAATTGGCTGTGACCGTCTGGTTGTTGTCGGCAACCCCGATTTCGATGCTCTCGACAGAGGCGTCGATCGGCGAGATCGACAGAACGCCCGTTGTCTCGTCATAGCTGGCTTCGATCTTCGCATTCAGGGACGTATTATTATTGATCTGATCAATAAAGTCCTGAATGGTCAAAGACGTCCCGGCCGCGTTCGTCAGGTTGATCGTCTGCGCCGAACCGCCATTGACCCCGATCGTGTAATCGTCGGTCGTAGCGTCGAGGTTCGCGAACAAGGCGTTCCCACTCGAGTCGACGAGACTTGACAACAGATCGCTTCGATCGGCGATCGTATTCGGCGTGGTACCGCTATCGTATAGAGCGAATGAACGCAAGGCTACGTCCGCGACGGAAGTGACCTCGACGTCCGAGGTACCCGCGCCGCCATCCGTAACCAGACGCGCCGTGTCACCAAAACCAAGATCAGCGGCCAACGCCAGGTTAGCGGCATTCGTTGCCGCGGCCGTAACAAAGTCAACGTTGAAATTTCCACCATTGAGCGTTTTGATCTGAAGATGACCTTCATCATCCAAGGAAGCTTCAAACGCCTGAGCGCCGAGAGCGTTACCGTTATCATCGTCAATATGAAGATTGTTGATGTTGTTGATCAAGTCCTCGATGGAATCGTTGCTACTGATCGTCACGGTGGCCGTTGCAGCCGAGGCCGCACCGTATGCACCAAGAGTCTCCGCCGTCCCGTCATCTTCCGTGATGGTGAAGACCAGCGTATCGGCGTTCGTAATCCCCGTCAGGGTCGTCAGATCGTCAATCCCGCTCAGATCCCGGTCTCCGACGATTTTCGCTTCGGACGTCCCCTGCGCCAGCGCATCGCGGGCGGAGGTTGCGACCGAATCGGCCTGCTCGACCAGATTGGTAAGGGCGGTAATACCCGAATCGGCGGCTTTGATGACCTGGATGTTCTGACCGATCCCGTCCAGAAGACGCTGAAGGTCGGAGGCACGGTTTTGAAGCGCTTGTGACGCAAAGAAGTTTTGCGGATTGTCCAGAGCGGAGTTGACTTTCCGTCCCGTCGCGAGACGGAACTGGGTCGTATCGATACTGCGCTGGGTGCTTTGCAGACTGAGAAGGTTGTTTCTCAGAGCTGCCGTTAAAACGACATCATTCGACATGATGGATCTCCTTTCCTAGGGTTTCCGTTTATGTATAGATCAGCCGGATTCCTCCCGGCTATGTTCAGGATACTACCATATTTCTTAAGGAAGCGTTTAAAAAATTTGGAAAGGAGCGAATATGTTGTGGAAAGCCGGGAATTGTCTCACAAGAATTCACCTCATCTGTGGGGGCGGATTCTGGCCATTAAAAAAATGACGCCGAGAATCGTCAGAGACAAACTCCTCAGCATGTCTTTGCAAACGACGAGCCTCCTGCTCTTTGTTATTTGCCATAAAGGCCCCTCCCCCAAATTTTGCAAATTCACAAATTACTTTGAAAGCATCTCCCGCCTCGGGGTTACCTTCATTAACGATACCCTTTAATGTTTCCAGAGCCGCGTCGAGATCTCCATTACCATACGTAAGAATCTTTCCCGCTGCTTTGATCGAGTTTTTAATCTCTGGGGCCGTCGATGACCCCACCAGCTGACAAGGAGTACCATCCGGATTTGTAGCCGTATCAAAAAGCGTAGTGATCCTTATTATCTGTTCATCCCCCGAAGGCCCTCCGTTGGTCTCAAGGCGTTTGTAAGTTCCCAGGTCTATAGGCACCCCAAGAGCCCCATGTCCCTTTCCCTTTACCATTCCATGAAATATACCTAATACCTCGGTGTTGCCAACTCTAGCGCCTACCGGGTCTAAGGAACCTTTCCATGCCATTTCAAACTTATAAGAAACCGGGGCCACGGTAGTTGTAGAAAAATCGTCTGCATGATCCATTGATTGTTCCGGCATGATTCAAATCTCCTTCTTAAAAAAATTAAATAATAAAATAAAAAAAATAAATCGTCAAACATTTTTTATATCAAAAATTCTTCTCCTCTCCAGGCTTGGGAAGGAGAAGCTCAAAACTTATCAGAGAGATGATCCATAT
>JAGRJZ010000182.1 GCA_020442505.1 Alphaproteobacteria bacterium
CTGGACCATATCTGGGTGACCCCACCGCTGACGCCGCTTTTGGAAAAACATCAAATCATCCGCACGGCCCGCGATTGGGACTCCCCTTCGGACCACGTTCCGGTCGTACTTGACGTATCTTTGTAGACGCTTGCGCTTTTTCTGTTTCGTATCCATAATAGAAGGAGACGTTTTCACGCATACGGGGCGCTTGATCGGATGTTGGATTTTTCTCTGCCTTACCATTCTTACTGCGAGATGTCGTCCGGCCCCGTCGCCGAACCGCTGAACGTTTTCAGTTGCATTATATTCTGGATCGTCTCGGCATGGGTTTTCGTCAAGCGCGACGATGAAAGCTCCGGCTTTCACGAGCTCGCCGCGGTTGTCCTGTTTGTTCTGGGGACGGCCGGCATGGTCTGGCACGCGACGCTCGACCGACTGGCCTTTGCGTTTGACATCATCGCGCTTTATATGTTGATGGCGCTGGTCGTGACGATGCTGTGCAACAACGTTCTGAAATGGCCCCTGTGGGGCAGCATGGCGACAGTGACGGCCCTGATCTTCGCCAGCGCGTGGCTCAAGGACTCGGGCCTTCCGTGGCTTCCCCAGCAAGGCGGAGCCTTTTTACCGCCTCTGCTGTTTCTTGCCGTCGTCAGTCTTGCGGTACAAACCCGGTCCGAAAAAGCCACGGTTTATCTTCTATCGGGGGCTTACGCCCTGCTTTTGGGCCTCGCCGCGCGGAGCCTTGACCTGTATTTCTGCTACAAGATCGCGATCGGACTGCATTTTCTGTGGCATATCGGGGTCGCGCTCTTCGTTGTCTATGTCACGCGGGCTCTGGCCGTTTTGAACACGCTCCCCCCGGTGAAACGGGAATCTCCGGACACACCGTAAAGGCAGAAAATCACGGCGCGCCGAATTCCACGATATCGTCTGTAATGCCCCGAATGACGTCGTTTTCAACCCCCGACTGGTAAGAACGCAGCTTCATCTCCAAGATCAGGGAAATCAGCATCTCCCGCCGCAGAGAGGATTCAAACCGGTCGCGGTCTTGCATCAACTGAAACGCTTTGAGAGCCGCGCGCGTTCGTTTGACGTTTTGGGGCTTGTCGTACAACGTCATGTAAAAAGAGGGGTTTTGATAAATCTTGTTGGTCAGGATCTCCATCTGCGCGTAATAGCTCGGCTTATCGCCCAAAAACGCGTCAATGTCCTCCGCCGGCACGCCCAGCTGCGTGACGACCGCCTTCATAAAGGACGCCGATTCACCGGTACCGGCCGTCTTCATGCCGACCAGATGGGCATAGCTGTCGTTTGCAACGCTACGGATCGCCTGAACCGAGCGCATGTCCATAATTTCATCCCTGGCGGCTTCTTTTTTGAAATCGTCGTCGGAAAACCACTCGAACACGTGATGTCCGAACAGATTGCTGCCAAGCGCCACGACGCTTTCCTCTTCGGGGCGTTTGTCGGAATCGGTAAAATCGGCGTCCAGCGTATAGACGCTTTCAAGCGTCTTGCCGAAATCGATGTCGCTGTTCATCTGTATCGTGTTTCCGGGATCGTTCTTGCAAATGGCCGCGAGCGCTTCGTCGTCGTCGTTCGGATCGCAAAAACGGGTTTTAAACTGCTCGACACGATCCGTCACATCCTGCGCAAAGCCAGCTGCGGCGGAGCGGTTTTTAGCCAAAAGCTGGCGGTCTTGCATGATCGCATCGAGCAACCGGGCGTTGGCTTCGGCTTTCTGGTCCGAAGGGGCGAGAGAGCGCACGTTCGTCCCCAGCGTGCAGAGATTGGCGCTGGGTTGATAGTCTTTATGAGCCTGCGCCGCCATGCTTTGAAGAAGACGCGTGGTTTCGGTCTGGTTTTTCGCGTCGAAAAAATGACCCAGGATCAACATCTGATACATCATGGACACGGTCAACTGCTCGGTCATGAGCATAAAAGCAGTGATCCAGTTGTCTCTTAGCAGTTTCGAGAGATTATTATGATGACTCGTATCGCCAAGGGCGCATCCAGAGTAGGTGGGCGTGTCAAGCGCCGGCGCGCCGATGCCGACCTTGCTACCTTCTTCCCCTCTTTCAACCGCGAGGGCTCCGTTGCCGCCGACGGACAGGGACAGCACCAAAAACATGGCCAAACCCGCGATCCACCGGAACAAGGGTCGTTCTTCATGGGCGGGTCCTGTCTGTGGATGGTCACCGATCATGAATTCCCCGCTTTTACCAGCTCTTTGGCGTTTTCGATTTCCTGTTGTTTTTCAAGCAGTCGCAACTCCAGCCAAAGCGCCATCAACGCCTCGCTGCGCAAATGACTATTGTATAGATCCCTATCAAGCATCGAACCGATGGCCTGCATCGCGACGCTTGTGCGCCGGACATTGGCGGGCGTGTCGTACAGAGTCATGTAGAAGGACGGGTCTTGATAGATTTTCTTAGATAGAATTTCCATTTGCGCCAAATAGCTGGGCCGAACGGGGGCGTCCGTATCATCCTCGGTCGCGGCCGAGCCCCCCAGAAGGGTTTTGATTTCCTCGGACGGAACGCCCAGATGTTCCAGGATGGCTTCCATATAAGGCGCCGTTTCTTCGGCTTGCCCCGTTCCAGCGGTCTTGAGCGCTGCCAGCGCGTTGTAGGAATTCTCGACGACGCTGCGCTTCGCGATCACCGCCCGTACGTCCATATACTCCTCCAGATTGGCCTGAACCGACAGGAGCGCATCGGACACACGGGGAAAGACGTTATGACCGTATAAATTATTCGCAAGCGCCATGACGTCCCGTTCGTCGTCCTCCGGCGTATCGTCGGAAAAATCGACGGCTAGGGTCCTGTCCAGCATCAGGGTTCTAGCGAAATCGATATCCTTGTTCAGCCCTTTCGGATCGACCGACTCGTCGCACACGAGAGAAAGCCCGGTATCCGGGTCGTCGTCCTCGATCAGGTTGTTGTCGTTTTTATCGCAATAATAACGTCGAAATTGCGCCAGGCGCCCTTCCTTGTCCCCCGAGGGGAAAGAGGCGTTGACGTTCTTGTTCCCTAGCTGGCGGTCTTGAGAACGCTCCCCCAGAACAAACGCCGTCAAAGCTCCGTTCTGCTCTGCTCCGGCCAAAGCGCGCACGTTGGTCCCGAAGGTGCACATCCCGACGCTGGGGCGGTAGTCCTTATGCGCTTCGGCGGCCAGGCGTTGCAGCAACATCTGGGTGTCCAGCTGGTTTCGGGCGTTCCAGAAATTTCCGAGGATCTGCATCTGATACATAGCGATCGTGTTCATCTGCTCGGTCATCAGTTGCCAAGCAACCGCAATATCCTTTGCAAACAAAGTGCTCAGAAGCCAGCTTTCATGCTCTGCGACCCGGTCCGCTCGCGCGGAGGGAGGCGATGCGACGACAAAAGCCACGCACAGGCAAAGGGCCAAAAACACGCGCCGTGCGCCCCCCCTCTTCGGTTTCACTGTGTTACAAAGCCTCTTGCTCACGTTATTCTGGCCTTCCTGCCCTTATTTCCCTTTATTCGTGACACCCGCCATCCGGTTTTGGACGGCTTCCTGATACGTCATAATCTCCGTCTCAAGCAAAACGGATAAAAGCGCCTCCGTCCGCAATTCACTTTTGTACAAAGAGCGGTCCGTCATCAAGTCGATAGCCTGCATAGCGACGTCCTTCCGAATAACATTAATCGGCGTATCGTACAGATTCATATAAAAGGACGGATTTTGGTAGATTTTCTGTCCCAAAACCTCCATCTGCGCGTAGTAACTTGGCCGGGCGGATGTGTCGGTATCCGCCGTCCCGATCCCGCCCAGCATAAAGGGAATATCGTCTTCAGGAACGCCCAGTTGCTTGAGAATGGCGCTCATGTAGGCCCCTGTTTTCTCGGCGTCCTCCCCGCCTTCCGCCTTCATACCGACAATGGTGTTGTAAGACTGTTCGGCGACGCTCCGCTTCGCGATGACAGACCGCATGTCCAGATAACCGATCTGTTTTGCCGGATCGGACAACGCAAATTCAGGAAAGCGGAAAGGCACCTTCGTCGCATAGAGATTGTTCGCGAGCGCCCAGACGTCTTGTTCGTCCTTATCGTTTTCCAGATCGGGGGTCGTAAAATCAACATCCAGCGTCAGCGCCTTCCCGACCGTGTCCGCAAAGTTGATGTCCTTGTTCAGGGTTTCGGCTGGGGCGCTCTGTCCTTCCGCGCAAATTTCCTTATACGCCCCGCCATGGTCGGTCGCGTTGCAATAGCGGGTTGTCATCTGTTCGAAACGGCCCGAAAGATCGCTCCCCCAGCCCTCGGCGGCGCTGACGTTCTTTTTCCCAAGCTGTCGATCCTGAGATCGTCGGGCCATGGCGAAGACGTTGAACTCTCCGTTTCGTTCGGCAACCGCGAGGGTCCGCACATTGGTTCCGAAGGTGCACATCCCGGCGCTTGGCTGATAATCCTTATGAGCGAGCGCAGCGAGCTCCTGTCGCAGACGCTGGGCCTTTATCTGCTGAGTCGCGTCGAAAAAGTTGCCGATAATCAGCATCTGGTACATCGCCATCGCGCTGAATTGCTCGGTCATCAGCATCCAGGCGGGAAGAAAATAGAGGATAAAAACCTCTTCATGAAACCATGTCTCCTGGTCCGAAAACTCTATCGCGAGACAAGACTCGCAAATCCCGCACGGGCATTTTTTCGCGGCGTATGCGGGAAAAATAGTGGCCAACGCAAACGCGGTAACAAGAATCCCGACCAGTAAAAGACGCGAGACATTCATCATTTATCAGGCTCCCCCTTCGGACGCATCCGGTCGAGCGCCCCCTGGGCTTCCTTATAGAGCGGGTCCAACTCGGTTTCCAACAGGACCGACAACAGCATTTCGCTTCGCAAGCGGCTTTTGAGCATGTCCGTATTTTGCATCAGGCTGATCGCGCGCAACGCCGCTCCTTTGCGGTCGATATTCGCGGGCGTATCGTACAACGTCATGTAAAAAGATGGATTTTGATAGATTTTCTTCGTAAGAACCTCCATCTGCGCGTAATAGCTGGGCTTCAGGAGAGCATCCGTATCCGTTCCGTTCTGCGTGGCTTCGCCCCCTGATAAAAGCGTCGGAATATCAGATTCTGGAATTCCCAACTGATCCAGAACGGCTTTCATATACCCCCCCGTTTTATCCATCTCCGCAGGGCCCTCCGCCTTCATGCCCGTCAGCGCGTCGAAGGAATATTGCGCAACGCTCCGTTTGGCGATCAAAGAGCGCATATCCAAAATTTTGTATGCGTTCTGAGGATTTTCAAAATAAGCATCGGGTATATTTTCGAAGACGCTATGCCCGAAAAGATTACTCGAAAGAGCCAGCACGTCCTGTTCGTCGCCTGTTTTCTCGGAATCCGAGAAATCGAGCGCCAACGTCCAGGGAGTCCCGATGGTCCGGCCGAAATCGATATCCTTGTTCATGGTCGCAGAATCGATATCTTCGGCGCAGACCTTCTCTAAAAGACCCGCATTGTCGTTCGGATCGCAATAACGCTTGCGGAACTGGATCAAACGATCATCGATATCTTCGGCCGTTCCCACGGACGCAACGCCGTGCGCCTTTTCCGTCTGACGGTCCAGCGCCCGCCGCCCAAGTAAAAACGTGTTATAGTCCGCATTCATTTCCGCCATAGCCAAAGCGCGC
>JAGRJZ010000183.1 GCA_020442505.1 Alphaproteobacteria bacterium
CCGGCGAAGATGACGTCCTCCATGCTGCCGGTGCCGCCCCGCATTTTCTTGGCCGAGCTTTCCCCCATCGACCAGCGCAAGGCCTCGACCAGATTCGACTTCCCGCAGCCATTCGGTCCGACGATCCCCGTCAAACCCGGGCCGATTTCCATCTCGGTCCGTTCCACGAAGGACTTAAAGCCGGAAAGGCGCAGACGGGAAAACTGGATCATTCCTTCAAGGCTCCGTCCAGAATCTTTTGAAGCTCTTTATACGGCAGGGCGCCCTTGATAACCGTCTTATCGTTCAGGAGAAAACTCGGGGTGGAGTCGATTCCGTGCGCCTCCCCGGCTTGCTGCATTTTTTCGACGATCCCGATTTTGAGCGGGTCGCTCATCAAGCAGGCGCGGAGGGTTTCTTCGTCGCCGCCGGCCAGTTTTCCGCTCTGGATCAGGATATCGGCGTAATTGCCCTCAAAGGACCATTTTTCGACGCTGCCGAACAGAAAGTCGAGAAAGGAGAAATAAGACTCTCGCGGCACGCAGCGCGCCACGACGCTTCCGGCCAGAGCCGGCGCGTTCAACGGAAAATCGGTAAAGGTGTAGTATAGTTTCCCCGTGTCGATGTAGCCCTTCTTGAGTTTTGGAAAGACGTCCCTCGCGAAATGCGCGCAATGGCCGCAATTCAGGGACGCGAATTCCTCCAGCTTCAACGGAGCGTTCGGATCGCCCAGACTGCGCGGGGCAAGGGCGGCCGCGAGGTCGATCGTGCCAGCGGAATCGGAAAGCGTTACCTCCGGCTGTGCGGCGACCTGATGGCGACTGGCTTCGATAGCGGGCGCGGGCTGAGCGTGCGGGGCGGGGCTGAGCGCCATAAAGACCATCAACGCCCCCAGCGCGACGCATAAAAGCAAAGCGGCCAGCACCGAGATTTTTCGACGGTTCATGGATTGCCTGTCCTGTTTTTGTGTGTCAGAAAACGACGCCATATTCGGCCAAAAAGACTGAAAATGTCAAGAAAACCGGAGGGTGCGCGGAACGGTTATCCACACCGTCATGTTTCCGGCGGTAAAAAGACGAGATCGGCCCGGTCGAAGGGCGGCCGGTCGGTTTGCATCCCGAGCGCGCGAACGTCCATCCGGGGGGCGTCGATCCCCTGGGCGATCAAAAAGGAGCAAATTGATAGCGCCCGGGACAGAGAAATCCGACGGGCTTCGTTTCCGCCCTTGCCCTCCGCTCCGGCAAAAGACTGGATCTGTAGCCGCCAGCCCGGGTTCTGGAGCAGCAACGCGACGACGTTGTTTTTCAGAACGGTTTCCTGCGCCGGCGTAATGGCGGTGTCCTCCGGGGGGAAGAGAAGCGTTACGAAGTCCAAAAGATGATCGCTTGTCGGCGGCGGGCGGGGAAAGGCGGCACTTGTTTCCTCGGCTGGCGCAACGGGAGCCGTTATATCCACCCGCTCGTCGCCGGTCTGACGCGCGATTTCCTCGACACCGCGGACGATTTTTTCCTTCAGCGGCACGGCCGTTACCGGCGCCTTGGGGACGGCCGGCATGGCGAGCCCCCGGGCAGGCGGAAGGGTTTTTTCTCGGGCTTTTGCGACAAAGCTGGCGGAGGCCTCTTGAATAGACGGCCGCCGTGGCGGAAGCGGCGGTGTTTTCGGTGTTTGTGTCGTGGGTGCCACAAGCGAGGAAACCTCCGCCGGCACAGAAAGGGGTTTATGCTCCGGCGCGGGAGGAGGGAACAAAGCGGCTTTTGTGGCTTCGGAGAGGCCGTCCGTATGGGTTTCTTCCCGCGCGTGCGTTTCCTCGATCGGGAAGCTCTCCGGTTTCGCCGGAACAACCGTCAAGGTCCGTTTTTCCGGGCGCGTTTCCGGACGACTCAAACGCGGGGCGACCTGCTCCGGTTTTGCCGATTCCTGCGCGCCGTAATAGCGATTGAGTTCCTGCAGGACGCTGGTGTCGATTTCAACATCGGGTTGTTCCGGCGATTGCGCTCCGGCGGGGAGGAAACTGGACAAAAACAACAGAGCCGTCATTCCGACCGCCTGCGCCAATAGCTTCACTCCGCCCGGGATGATCGTCATTTTACTGCGTTGCTGCTTGTAACAGCTTTCTCAAATCTTGAAAAAGCTCTCCGTTCGTGGCCAGAACG
>JAGRJZ010000184.1 GCA_020442505.1 Alphaproteobacteria bacterium
TGGTCGGCATCGACCACGGCTTTTCCTTTCCGCTGCGTTATTTCGAAACGCACCACATTTTACCGGAATGGCCTGTGTTCCTTGACGATTTCCAGCAGCATTGGCCCACCGACGAAGACAACGTATATGTCGATTTCGTCAGGGACGGTTCCGTCGGAAACGGCGCTGCGCGCATGGGAAAGACCCGTTGGCGGCGACTAACCGAGGAACGGGCGCGCGGGGCGAAGTCGGTCTTTCATTTCGACGTGCCGGGATCGGTGGCGAAATCCACGCATGCCGGAATCCCGTGGCTGCGTTTTATCCGGAATAATCCTGGCGCGCGCGTACATTTCTGGCCCTTCGACGGATGGGAAATTCCGGCGGGGCGTTCCGTGATCGCCGAAATTTATCCATCGCTCTATAGCTGGAACTTTCCCAAAGCCGACCGCACGCCGGATCAACACGATGCGTTCAGCACGGCGGCATGGCTTTCGCGTTCCGACCATGACGGCAGTCTTGCCGCTTTCTTTGCGCCGGATTTACGAGCACATGAGCGGGCGGAAGCTCAGGTCGAGGGCTGGATTCTGGGCGTTCCGTAGCGGGGTTGCCGGATTTATTCGCCTTGTCCGGCGTGCGCCGATTCATATTATTTTGACCGTTCCGGCAACGTGAAATTCCTGCGGGTACGTTGTCCATTTTCCCTCTACGGGGCAATCGAACAAGCGGCTTTTGTTCGAGGGAGAATCTTTCCCGGTACTGCCGCCTGAGGTCCGTAAAAACCACTCGCCTGCGGGCCATTTTTCTCCTTGCTTTTATGGTTTGCTCTGGCGGGACCAGCCCTGCTTTTCCCCTTATTCGCGTAAAGCCAGCGCCGTGCCGTTCAACCCTTCAGAGCCAAAAAATTTCCCCTGCGCGCGCGGGGCGCGCATTCCTCGCGGGACAAATTTTCCGTCTCTTCCGGGTGCTTCCCTGGCGTTTCGCCCCTTCGCTTCGCTCCGGGTGAACGGGCCCGGCCTTGCGGTCTTTTCGCCGGGGTTATCGCAGGGATGGTCCCTGCCGAGAAACTACTTTGAAGGAGAAACACAATGGCACTCACACTTGGCACATTTACGAAGCAAGAAGACGGCAGCTTTACCGGAACGCTCAAAACCCTCAACGTCACGGCCGCTCTTACCATCGTCCCCGTGACGAAGCTGTCGGAAAACGCCCCGGACTTTCGGGTTTACGCCGGAAACGGCCAGCGTTACGAGGTCGGCGCCGCCTGGAGCCAGGTCGCAAAAACCAGCGGCGAAACCTACCTGAATCTCAAGCTCGCCGCCCCTGAATTCGGCCCCAACTGGGTGCGCGCCCGCATCATCAAGCTGGAAAGCCCTCAGGAAGACGGCACAACCCACCTGGCCCTGTGGGAACCGCGGGAAAAGTAAAACCCGCACGCCCCAAAACCCCTCGCCGGAGACGATCCGGCGGGGGCTTTTTTTGTGCTCACACCACAGTTCTGAGGGGGCGCTTTTCCTCTCGATTTGTCCATTGTGCCATCCGCAAAAGCCGGACATCAAGGCGCCCCGGTCCCCCCAATTTTTATTCTTCAAGGAGAAGAAAAATCGGCACCCCCGCGGCCCGCTGACGCGGCGCTCGCGCGGCCTTGACCTCCGGCTTTTCCGGACGGCCCGGTCCCCTTGTTCTCGATGAAGAGAACGGTTCAAACAACAAGGAGATCAAACCATGACTCATTCCCATTCCATACAGACCATTTCCGGCGAGCCACGCATTGCATTCGGCGGCAGGTTTTACGCCGAAGACGAGCTTTGCGAAGAACTCTGGCTTATCAATACCGAGCTTCGCGCGGGCCTGCCAAAAGGCGAACAAATCGAAGCCAAAAGACAAATTTCACTCTACGAAGAGCTTCTTTCCTTTTTACGGAGCACGGGGGTTTAGACCCCCGTTTTTCCTTTCTTTTTCATGCCGCCGATCCCCTTTCCGGCAGGGGGATCGTTTTTTCGATTCGCGATTCCGATCCTCCCGCAGCGCGCTTTTGCCCCTCACACTGCGCTCATACACGTCAACATCTACCGAAAGGATACGACAATGGAAAAGGAATTCTCCCGCGCCGCGAAAGCTCGCAAAGAGTGCCCGTTTCTCTCCACCAAAGAGGCCGCTTATTACCTCGGCCTGTCTACCCGCACGCTCGAAAAAATGCGCCTGACCGGGCACGGTCCGCGCTTTCGCAAGCATGGCCGTTATGTGCGCTATCACATCGACGACATCGAAGCCTGGTCGGAAGGCCGCCAGCGTCTGTCCACCTCCGACACGGGGGAAGAATGATGCGCAAGACCTCATTTTTTCGCCTTGCCGTGCTGGCCGGAACGGGCATTGCCTTGTGCGTGCTTCCAACCCTCCTGCGGCCCGTCCCGGCGCTGGTCTGGAACGCCTCCGCCAGCGTGCCGGTGGGGCTTTACCGGCTTGCTTCCGGCACGCCGCAACGCGGGGATTTCGCGCTCGTCCGTCCGCCGGAAAGCGCCGCGCTGCTGGCTGCCGAGCGCGGCTATTTGCCCGCAGGCGTGCCGCTCGTCAAGCGCGTCGCAGCCACAGCAGGCGACCATGTTTGCGCCCGGAAAATGAGCGTTTCCATCAACGGCGAGCCGGTTGCGCGCCAGCGTAAAAGCGACCGCGCCGGGCGCGCTCTTTCGCCCTGGAACGAATGCCGGATGCTTGGCCGCGGCGAGGTTTTCCTGCTCGCCGACGCGCCGGATTCTTTCGACAGCCGTTATTTCGGGCCGCTGAATTCCACAGCCCTGATCGGGAGGCTCGTGCCGTTATGGACAAAGTAAATTTCCTGATTTTGGCCGTCATTTTTGCCCTTGGCTATCCCGCTTGCGCCCATGCGCAGAAAGGACAGGACGCCGCCATCGCCGAGGCTTCGCAGCGTTTCGCCATCCCCGAAAACTGGATCCGCGCGGTCATTAAAATCGAAAGCGGCGGAGACGCGGATGCCGTCTCGCCCAAAGGCGCGACGGGCCTGATGCAGCTCATGCCGGGCACATGGGCTGAGATGCAAAAAGCGTACGATCTTTCGGGCGATCCCTTCGATCCGCATGCCAATATTCTGGCCGGAACAGCGTATCTCAAAGCCATGTATGAGCGCTTTGGCTATCCCGGTTTGTTCGCCGCCTACAATGCCGGACCGGGACGGTATGAAGCGTTCCTGAACGCGGAAAAAACCCTGCCGAAAGAGACGCGCGATTACCTCGAAAAAATCGAAGAATCCCTTGAAGGCAGAGCGGAATTTTCTCTGTCCTACGCATCCGGCACGGACCTGTTTTTCCATCTTTCCGTGCAAGAGGAGGCCAGCCCATGAACAAGCCACCCGCATTCCCCCCGGTTCTCATATCGCACATCATCGCAGGTGGTCGCAGAGCATCCCGGAATCTCCGCGTAAGGCAAGATAAAAGCTTGATCTCCGATCGCAGCTATCCCTTTGTCTGCACATCTTTTTTTGGGCCCCACCCGGATGAGTGGAGGCAAAGTATAGGCAACTCACTGTTTTCCAATAACTTTTCAGGAGGGCGTTATGGACGACGATAATTTCAGACCAAAGCTCGGCAGAACAAGTGGCCGCGATTCCGGCAAGCGTTACGCGTCCCAGCTTCGCGCCGCTGTCAACCGTGCCGGTGGGAAGATTTCCCGCAAAGGCGGGTTCAGTGGAAAACGCATCGGGCGCGGCGGTGCCACCGTAGCCCAAATTTTGCAACGAGACCGGTTCGCCGCCTACCGTCAGCGGCGCGTTGTCGTGAAAGCGCGGATCGTCAAACTCGCCGGGAAAGGAATGGACGGGGCGGCGGCCCACCTGCGCTACGTCCAGCGGGACGGCGTGACCCGTGATGGAGAACGCGGGAGTCTTTATAACGCAGAGCACGACCGCGCCGACGGTAAGAGCTTCCTCGAAAACGCGAAGAAAGACCGCCACCAGTTCCGCTTCATCGTCGCCGCCGAGGACGCCCAGGAATATGACGACCTCAAGCCGCTAACCCGGCGGTTGATGGAGCAGATGGAAAAAGACCTCGATACGCGCCTTGACTGGGTGGCGGTCGATCACTTCAACACTGGCCATCCGCACACTCATATTATCGTGCGCGGCAAGGACGATGAAGGGAAGGATCTTATCATCGCCCGCAATTACATCAGCCACGCCATCCGCGAGCGCGCCGCCGAACTGGTCAGTCTCGATCTCGGCCCGCGAACCGATCTGGAAATCGAGACGCGCCTGACCGCCGAAATGAATGCGGACCGGCTGACTGGTCTCGACCGGCAGTTGCTGTCTATGGAGGACGAAAAAGGTCGGCTCGCCCTGACATCAAAATCCTCATCCCGTCAGACCCTTCTCACCGGCCGCCTGCGCTATCTGGAACGGCTCGGTCTGGCCGGGCAGCTTCGCGGCGGCGGATGGGCTCTGGCGCCGGGGCTGGAGGACACGCTCCGCCGCATGGGCGAGCGCGGCGACATCATCAAAACCATGCACCGCGCCCTGAGCGAAAAAGACCTCGTCCGCAGCCCCGGCGATTACGTTATCACAGGCCCGGAAAACGCGGGCGCCGGTCCCGTGACCGGACGTGTCATAGAACGCGGTCTGGCCGACGAACTGAACGACCGTCATTACCTGATCGTCGATGCTGTGGACGGGCGCGCGCATTACATCGCCATCGGTTCCGGCGAGGCAACCGAGCCGACCCCGCCGGGCAGCATCGTGCGCGTGACGCCCCGCGTCCTCAAGGCCAGAGCATCCGACCGCACCGTGGCCGCTATCGCCGCCGCGCATGGCGGGCGCTACAGCATCGACCTGCACTTGAAACACGACCCCACCGCCACGCAAACCTATGCCGAAACCCACATCCGCAGGCTGGAAGCCATGCGCCGGGCGGGCGCTCCCCTCACGCGCGAACCGGACGGCACATGGATCGTCCCGGAGAACTACCTAGAAAACGCCGCCATTTACGAGCGCGAACAGGCCCGCGCAAGGCCGGTAACGGTCACGAAACTTTCATCGCTGATGCTGGACCGGCAGGTGGGAACAGACGGGGCGACATGGCTCGACCACGAGCTTGTATCGGGAGAGCTTCAGGCCGTGCGCGATTCCGGCTTCGGCCGCGACCTGAACGAAGCGCTAACCCGCCGCCGTCAATGGCTCATGGAAGAAGGACTGGCGCAGCTCGATAACGAAGGCCGCTTCATCCCCCGCGCAAACATGCTCGCCACCTTGCAAAAACGAGAATTTGCCCGCATCGCGGAAGGGCTGTCCAAAGACCTCGGCCTGCGCTACACGCCAGCCCTTCCGGGCGACGCGCTAACCGGCACCTTGACCCGTACCGTAGACATCGCGGGTGGCAAAGCCGCCCTCATCGAGCGCAGCCGCGACTTCACCCTCGTCCCCTGGCGTCCGGTCCTTGACCGCCACCTCGGCAAATCCGTCTCCGGCCTCATGCGCACGGATGGCAGCATCTCCTGGACGATTGGTCGGCAGAGAGGGGTGGGGATTGAATGACGATGCCTATGGCTGGCTCTTCGTCACGGCAAATGGATATTGGAATCGCCTCCCGGAACCCGGTCGAGCTTTGAAAACTGCAGGTTTTCATTTAGCGAGATATGGTCCGAAGTTACGCCTTTGTGTAGTTTTTTTAATCCACTTGATACGTCGAAAAACCAATTATTTGAATAGTCATTGCACGCCGAACCGATAACGCTTCCAGCACCTCACGAACCTACCGGTCTACAGCCGGTGGTGGTTCAGTGTCGACTCAAGCCTCGGCTCTGAGATATCGTAACCAAGCGTTTTAAGATGATGGCACAGCTTATCCCGTTCTGATCTGTGTTCTTCTGCGTCGCCCCTTCTTTCGCTTATGACGGCACCGTAAAGAGCGTTCTCAGCAAGGCCAAGCTCCAAACGCCGTCGATCAATTTTGAACGCAGACACACTCTCGTACGCTTCAATCAAAGTCTCTGTCAGAAAGGGACATTCCTGCACGATGTCACTCACATCTTTTTCAGGGAAACAAGGACCCCACTCGGCAAAGTCAAGTACGGCGCACACGTCATGCCCTGAAAAGAGCAGATTGGATATGTTATAATCGTTATGCGCTGCACGATTCAGGATATCCGACGGAATAAGTGCGAGTTCTTCTTCTAGGATGGCAATACATTTTGTATAAAAGGGATTGCCGGATACTTCTTCTTTTATTGCGCTATAAAGAGTGCCTGGATTCAGTCCTTGTCCGTAAGGAATGGATGCCATGGCTGTATGAAGGTGGGCGAGTGTCTTGCCTATGCTGTGCCCGATAAGTTCTTGTTCCTCAACGGGAAGTGCCTTGGCTTCTGAAACGAATAAACAGTCGCCCTCTTTTTTAGTGGAGCGCAACCAGAGTGCAATTCCGCTCCTTGCCAAATCTGAATTTGGCGGTACATCGCCCCATTCCACTACACGAGGTAAAAAACTCCCAATTCCTGAGGCTCCTGCCAATGAGTTCAAGGCAGTATATTCTCTTTCTATTTTTTCTCGTCCGTTGCCGATGCCGGAGGATGTTTCTTTGGCCAGCTTTAAAACCGTACCATCACCCAGATCATAAACTTGCCCCCAAACGCCCTCTCCAAGTAGGTGATGTTCTTCAGGCCTGAAATCGGCAATTGAGAGCTTTTTATAGGCGGCTGTTTCCATGTAATGTTCCGTTACCTTACGATTGAAAGGGCGACTTTCCCTTCAGGATATCATAGGACATTTTGTATGCCATGTTTCTACTTGTCTATGAAACAGAAGGTTATGCTGCTTTTTAAAAATGCCGATTTTTTGAGGCGTGAAAACGTATCTCATCGTACATAAGGACTATAAGCGTTTTTTCCATTCCGCGCCACACTTGCTTCCGTATGTCCCAACAACCAGCGGAGCGTGTGCCATGACCCCGACGAAGTTTTTGATCGGCCAGATTTTTGTTGTTTTTGCTATCGTTATCCTCGGCGTATGGGCGGCGACGCAGTGGTGTGCGGGGATGCTGGGGTATCAGGCGCAGCTGGGGCCGCCTTGGGCGGTGGTGTTCGGCTGGCCGGTTTATGAGCCGTGGCGGCTGTTCGGGTGGTGGTATCATTTTGAAGCCTATGCGCCGGAGGTGTTTAACAAGGCCGGGATGCTGGCGGGGGCGAGCGGGTTTCTGGGCTGCGCAGCGGCGATTGTCGGCTCGCTCTGGCGGGCGCGGCAGAGCCGTTTGGTGACGACGTACGGTTCTTCGCGCTGGGCGACAAAGGAGGAAATCGGCAAGGCCGGGTTGTTCGATCCGGCGGGGGTGTTTCTGGGGCGGCTGGGTAAACATTATCTGCGCCACGACGGGCCGGAACACGTCATGGCTTTCGCGCCGACGCGATCGGGCAAGGGCG
>JAGRJZ010000185.1 GCA_020442505.1 Alphaproteobacteria bacterium
CCGCGCAATGCCCCAGCATCAGCCAGGCATGCGGACGTAAAACCGCGACATGGTCGGTGATGTTCTTCGCGTTGGAGGGGCCCACACCGATATTGATCATTGTGATTCCGCTGCCGTCAGGACGTTTCAGGTGATAGGCCGGCATTTGCGGCATGCGGGAGAGCGGCACGCCATCGTGGTCCTTCCCTGCGTCGGGGGTATGACGGCTGGCCGTGATTTTGTTGCCAGGTTCGACAAAAGCGGTATAGCCCTCGGTTTTGTCGTTCATCATCAGGCCATGGGCGATTTTAATGAATTCGTCGATATAAAACTGATAGTTCGTATAAATCACATAGTTCTGGAAATTTTTTGCCGTGGTGCCGGTATAGTGTTTCAGGCGCATGATGCTGAGGTCCGTGCGCGGCGCGTCGAACAGCGCCAACGGCCCCGGCGTTCCGGAGGGCGGATGGTAAAGCCCGTTGGCGATTTGATCGTCCATCAGATTCAGATCGGGCTGATCAAAGCGTTCGGCGAAGGTCTCGATTTGTAGCTGGTCCAGGTCTCTTTCTAGATGAAAATCCTCTCCCAGGGCGAAATGGATCGGGATCGGCACGTCGCTCACCCCGATTTCGACGGGTACGTCGTGGTTTAAAAGCAGCAGACGAATCTGCTCCCGGTCGTAATGGTCGAAGATATCCGGCCGGGTGAGAGTCGTTGTATACGTTCCCGGACGGGGCACGAATCCGTATGACAAGCGGCTGTCGGAGCGCCGGGCCGTCGTTGTTGAAATTTTAAGATAGGGGTAACAGGCTCGAAACTTCTCGCTTCCATTTTTTCCGGCGGCAAAAGCCAAAAAATGTTCTCGTAAAAAAGCCGTTTGGGATTCATAAATATCGCGAACGGCGGAAAAAGCCTCGTCAGGGTCGGTGAAAGAACGGGGTTTGACGGGTTTAGGTGTTTTGATCATGCTCTTCATTATGCACGATTTTCGTTGTTAACTCATTAACGAATGATATGGAAGACCCCGATTTTTTTATGTCACCCACCGATAAAGCCTCCGGATTGCATATCCCAGAGTTTCTTGTACAGGCCTTTTTGTTTGAGGAGCGCCGCGTGTGTGCCGTCTTCAACAATCCGGCCTTCGTTCATGACGATGAGGCGGTCGAGGTGAGAAATTGTGCTCAGGCGGTGGGCGATGGCGATGACGGTTTTGCCCTTCATCAAATCTTTCAGGCTTTCCTGAATCAGTTTTTCGGATTCGCTGTCCAGGGCGGAGGTCGCTTCGTCCAATATCAGGATCGGCGCGTCTTTCAAAATAGCGCGCGCAATAGCGATCCTCTGCCGCTGGCCTCCGGAAAGTTTTACCCCCCGTTCGCCGACGAGGGTCTCATACCCCTCCGGCAGGGCCATGATAAAATCGTGTGCGTGCGCCTTTTTCGCGGCCTCGATGACCTCCTCATCCGTGGCCTCTAGACGGCCATAGCGGATATTCTCCATCAGTGTGCGGTGGAACAGGCTCGTATCCTGCGGGATCACGGCGATATTCCGGCGCAGACTGTCCTGTGTCACATCCGCGATATTTTGCCCGTCTATAGCGATGCTGCCCTCCTGCAAATCGTACAGCCGCAGAAGCAAACTGACGATCGTGGTTTTTCCGGCGCCGGAGGGGCCCACGAGGCCGATTTTTTGACCGGGTTGAACATTCAAAGAAAATCCATTCAGCGCCGGAAGGTTTTGCTTTTCGCTGTAGCGGAAAGAAATACCTTCAAATTCCAGCCTGGCTTTTGAAACAGACAGTGCGGGAGCGTCCGGCTTATCCGTTACCTCAAACGGCGTGTTCAACAAAGCAAGTCCGTCCCGAATGCTTCCCAGCGCCTCGGCCGACATATTCATCCGCTCGCCCATGTCTTCGATCCTCAAAGAAACCATCAACAGGATCGACGTCACCATGGCAAGCCCGCCGGGAGTTATTTCTCCTTCCAGTAACAGAGCAACGGCATAATACAATATGCCGAAAAAGAACCCCGCCAAGAGGACTTTCTGGATCAAGGCCATTATGGTCCAGCGCCGATAAAACCAGAGCGTGTAGCGTTTTTCTTCCTCGATTCTTTCTCCGGCATAGTCATGCTCAAATTCCCGGCGCGCAAACGTACGGACAACAGGATTGTTGACAAAGCTATCAACAAATGTCCCCATAACACGTCCTTTTGCCCCGGAGCGTTTTCTGTTTATCCGGGTACATTCGACAACCAGATAAAGAGTCAGGGCCAGATACAAGATAGCCCACCCGAAAGCTGTCATCCCCATCCATACAGAAATATCCATAAACCATATAAAGGGAAAAATCATAATGACGAGGGCTGGCAAGATGCCGTAAGCGACCTGGGCCAGTAAAAACGTCATGCTATAAGGAATTTCCATCACTTTTTGCGCGACATGTCCGGCCTGCCGATCCGTAAAGTAACGATGGGACTGAGCCTGAACGATAGAAAATAGGCGATGCCGCATCCCCATTTCATAAGGTAGCCGTCCCATCTGCCAGCCAAGAATTTTAATGGCGACAATGGCCGCGTAAGCGGCAAGCATAACGCCGAGAAAAACGAACAGCCTTTGAAAATTTTCCCATCGCGGAGGCTCACCAGAATGTCCCGCAGTATCGACAAAAGCCCTTAGCAGGCTTGAAAAGCCCAACATCAAAAAGGACTCCGTAATGGAAGCCAGCAATAAAACCGCCAGAAAAAATCCGGATCGCTTCTCGAGAAAATAAAAGGAGAAAGGAAGAAATTTATCCGGCAATGGTTTGGAGGTGTCTGTGCTCATCGGCGGAGCATAGACCATTTTCACCCACCGATAAAGCCGCCGGATTGCATATTCCAGAGTTTCGCGTACAGGCCCTTTTTCTTCACCAGTTCACTGTGCCTGCCGTCTTCGACGATTTTTCCGCTGTCCATGACGATGAGGCGGTCGAGGTGAGAAATTGTGCTCAGGCGGTGGGCGATGGCGATGACGGTTTTGCCCTTCATCAAATCTTTCAGGCTTTCCTGAATCAGTTTTTCGGATTCGCTGTCCAGGGCGGAGGTCGCTTCGTCCAATATCAGGATCGGCGCGTCTTTCAAAATAGCGCGCGCAAT
>JAGRJZ010000186.1 GCA_020442505.1 Alphaproteobacteria bacterium
TCGATTTGGCGCTGGAGGTTTTTGGTGAAGGTCGAAACCCACACCGCGCCATCGTTCTTTTCGGCCCACAAACTGGCCGGAGCGAGATAGCCAAGCGTTTTCCCGACGCCTGTTCCGGCCTCAGCCATGATGAAGTGGGGGGCGCCTTCTTTCTCGGCAGGGGCGAAAGCTGTCGTGATGTTTGCCGTATAGGCCAGCTGTTCCTTTCGCTTCTCCGCCTTCGTTCCAAGCAAATCCACGAGCCGCTCCTGCGCTTCTTCGGCCGTGACGCCGTGATGGGCGGGCGGTGCGGGCGGCGGATCTTCTGTAAGCTCCGGCAGGTATTTCCACACGTTCAGGGCCGTTTTCATGATAACGGGCGCCTCCGGATCGTAGGATACGCCGCGCGCCGCGCAGACAAAGGGCGCCCATGGCCAGCCTTTGCCGTTCAGCCCCATCGCCTGGGCCACGGCGGCGGGATCAAGCCCTTTTTCCTTTGGCTTTTCTCTTTGAAGATCGGAGAGTAGCGCCTGCGCGCATTCCAGAAGGGCGAAGGGGTAATCCTCAAAGCTTTGCGGTGGGGCAAGCCCTAATGCCTTTGCCAGCCCCACAGGGGTCGGAACGCAAAATCGGCCCGGATGGACAAAGGCAAACAGCTCCAGCAAGTCATAAGGGAAAAATGCTACCTTATCGCCCAGTCGCGAACGGATATAGGGTGCGTGACAAAGCATCACCGGCCGTTTATGCAGCGCCATCGGAATATCTGCGGCGGAAAGCGTCTGGATTTCTCCGTCTTCCGTCAGCA
The DNA here is from genome assembly GCA_020442505.1 of Alphaproteobacteria bacterium. GTDB lineage: Bacteria > Pseudomonadota > Alphaproteobacteria > Micavibrionales > Micavibrionaceae > JACKJA01. Next base: position 785 of record JAGRJZ010000186.1, read on the forward strand.
ACGCCGTTTCCCGGGCGTTAACGGCCAGCACCGCGATCGCCGGAAGGGCGGGCGCTGGCAGTTTTTCCTGAGCGGGCAACGTGGACATGCCCGATGTTTTAACATTGTTCTCTCCAAAAAGGGAACGAAAATCCTGCTCTTTCCTTTCCAGGCAAAGCCTGATAAAAAAAGCCATGTCCACAAAACGCAAAACGCTTTTTCCGGAAATCCAGCCGTATTCCACCGGCTTTCTGGACGTTACGCCGCCGCATTCTCTGTACTGGGAACAATCGGGTAACCCTGACGGCGTACCGGTGATTTTCGTGCATGGCGGGCCCGGGGCCGGCACGACCCCGAAACAGCGCCGCTATTTCAATCCCGACCACTACCGCATTATTTTACTCGATCAACGGGGTGCCGGGAAGTCGCAGCCGCACGCCTGTATCGAACACAACACCCTGCCGGATCTGGTCGCGGATATGGAGGCCTTGCGCGCGCATTTGAATATTCCCCGCTGGCATGTTTTTGGCGGATCGTGGGGCAGCACGCTTTCGCTGGCCTATGCGCAGGCGCATCCGGATCGCTGTCTCAGCCTCGTCCTGCGTGGGATTTTCCTGTGCGAGCAGGCGGAAATAGACTGGTTCGTGACGCCCGAGGGCATGGGACGGATTTTCCCGGAGGCCTATGAAAAACTGGCTTCTTTTATCCCTAAATCAGAACGGGACGATTTGTCCGCCGCTTACTACAGGCGCCTGATGGACGACGACGAGGCGCTGGCCCAGGAAGCCGCCCAATATTGGTGCGAATACGAAGGCTCCTGCGCCGCTCTGCTTCCCAGAACGGATGTGCAGCCGGATCCCGAGGAGCAAAAACATAATCTGTCCCTCGCGCGGATGGAGGCTCATTACTTTCGAAACAACGTCATTCCGCCCGAAAAAAGTCTTTTGAAAGGCGTCGATAAGATCCGCCATATTCCGGCGGTGATCGTGCAGGGCCGCTATGACATGGTTTGCCCGATCGCCACTGCGCACAAGCTTCACAAAGCTTGGCCAGAGGCCGACTATATTGTCGTGCCCGACGCCGGCCATGCCGGATCGGAGCCGGGCACGCTGTCCCGTTTGATCGAGGCGACGGAAAATATGAAGACCATCAAACCATAAGGATCCGAGGAATAAATGAGCTTTAAAACCCTTCGTGACTTCGATGTTCGTGGCAAGACGGTTCTGCTGCGAGCGGATTTGAACGTCCCTGTCGACGCGTCCAGGAACGTCACCGACACGACCCGGATCGACCGGGTGAAGCCGACCGTGGAATATCTGGTAGCTCAGGGCGCGAAAACCCTGATCCTCGCGCATTTCGGACGTCCGAAGGGAGCCCGCAACGCGGCGTATTCCCTGTCTTTTCTGCCGCCGGTTTTACAGGCGCGATGGGGCGTAGACGTGGTTTTTGCGGATGATTGCGTCGGCGGTCCGGTCCAGGCAATGGCGGATTCTCTGAAAAGCGGACAGGTCGCGCTGCTGGAGAACGTACGCTTTCATGCCGGCGAAGAACAAAATGATCGGGTTTTCGCGCGGGCTCTGGCCGAAAACGGGGATATTTTCATCAATGACGCCTTTTCCGCCGCGCACCGGGCCCACGCTTCGACGGAGGGGCTGGCCCATTTACTGCCGACCGGTGCGGGGTTTCTCATGGCGGCGGAGCTGGACGCGTTGAACGCCGCTCTCGAGCACCCGCAAAAACCAGTGATGGCGATTGCTGGCGGATCAAAAATTTCCAGCAAACTCAGTCTGTTAAAAAATCTTGTAAAGAAAGTGGATTATCTGGCATTAGGCGGTGGCATGGCAACGACCTTCCTTTATGCCCAAGGGCACGAGGTCGGACAGTCTCTGTGCGAGCCGGATATGGCCGACGAAGCCCGCGCCATCATGGCGGAAGCCCGAGCGTGCGGCTGTGAGATTCTTTTGCCGCCCGACCGTGTCATCGTTAAGGAATTCGGAAAGAACGCGCCCCATGAATCCGTTTCCTCTTCCGCTATTCCTGCTGATCGCGAGGCCGTCGATGTCGGTCCTGAGACGATTCGATTCCTGTCGGGCAAGATGGAAGGCTGTAAAACGGTTCTGTGGAACGGGCCCTTGGGTGTGTTCGAGGTTACGCCTTTCGATACCGGCACCAACGAGCTGGCCCGTACCGTGGCGGGCTTGACCAAAGCCGGAAAGATCGTCAGCATCGCCGGCGGCGGCGATACGGTCGCGGCTCTCGAAAACGCAGGCGTCGTGCAGGACTTCACCTATGTCTCGACCGCAGGCGGAGCCTTTCTGGAGTGGTTGGAGGGCAAACCCCTTCCAGGGGTGGCTGCTTTGTCGGCGCAACCTAAGGCCGCGTGAAAACCGGTTGGTCTTACCGAAAGAATTTGTTAAACTGTTTTTGTTACACTGGGCAGGGTATCACTTCAGGGGAGTCAACGAATCATGATCGGTCCGCTTAACGGCGCAGGGCAGCAGCAAACCGCCTATCTTAATCCGTTCCAGCAAAAACCGCAGGAACAGCTTCAGCGCCCCGATGCGAAGCGCCCCGAACAAAACCGTCCTCAGCCGAAAACCGCTCAGGCTGCAGGCAGCCAGTCCACCGAATCGCCGACAGATTCCCGGACGAATCTCCTTCAGACCAAAACCGGTACGGAATCAGATCAATCCTCGTCCGCCCGTCAACAGCGTGGCTCGCTGGTCGACATAACGGTTTAAGAGCTTCCGAAAACATAGAAGTTATCTGGCGAGAATATCGTCAGGCCGTTTTTTCGTTTGTTTTTTCTTCTTCCTCTGCCGACGCGCTTCCCCGGATGACTTGTTTTTCGGGGTTGTTCGCGAAATTTTCAATGTAAAACCGCTTGAAATCAACGGGAGAGAGCAAAAGCGGCATATAGCCCGCTTGTTGGGTCAGATTCGCAACAATCTGCCGCACGAACGGAAAGGCATGACGCGGCATTTCAATTAACAGCATCGCATGGCGTTTTTCCGCGGGGACGGCCCGCAGAGAACATTTGATCCCGTACAGAATCTCGATCAGAAACAAGGTCTCGTCCCCCCGCCGGGCGGCGACGTTCACGCCCAGGACAACCTCGTATAGATTGTCCCGGCCGCTTTCCTCAAGCTGCCGCGCGTCCATTGAAAAATTGACGTCCATGATTGGACGCCCCTCTCCCCTTGGCTGCAGAGCCCCGGGCGCGTTCGGGTTTTCAAAGGACAGATCCTTGATGTATTGCGCATGGATCATCACCGGCATATGGCCGGCCATGCGCCCGTCATCGACCGAGTCAAGATCGTTTGCGTTTTTTGGAATATCGTCTGTCATGGTTTTCTTTTCTCTCACCTGTAAGATGGGGCTCGCGCCCAGTGATACGTCTCGCGGCGCCGGAAATCAATGGGTATCTTTACCTGTTGCCTTTTTCGGAACGCTCGTCGTCGATGACCTCGAAGGTCGCGTCGATGACCTGTGTGTCGTCCTGCCCGGAAAAACCGGAAACCGTCATCCCGAAACGGATCGTCAGAAGACGGAACAGCGTCCGGCGAAGTCCGGGCACCAGCAATGAGAAGCCGATCGCATCGGTGAAAAAACCGGGGGTCAGTAACAACGCCCCCGCGATCGCGAGGCACAGACCGTCAAACAGACCTTGCACGGGCAGTTTTCCCTGATCGACGGCGCTACGAACGGAAAAGAGGGTCTCGATCCCCTGATGCCGGATGATCGCCGCCCCGAGCACCGCGGTCAGTACGCAAAGCATCAGCGTCGAAAAAACCCCGATTTCACCCCCGACCGCGATAAAAAGCCCGACTTCGATTAACGGGATGATAAGAAAGATGATGAAAAATGGCATCTGATAACGCTTGCTCTTTTGCTCGAGGAGGCTAAGTTAAGGACATGTTGCCGCTAAACGCAAGAAAAGTTTGATATATTGTTGCTGTTATCGTGAAACAGAAGGGAGTATCAGTGCCTGCTGATCTGATTATTTATGCCGTTGTGGCCGCCGGGCTTGTGTTCTGGCTCCGTAATATTCTGGGAACCCGTCACGGAGAGGAGCGGGAACGTCCCAATCCGTTTGCGAATCCGCTTTCCAGGGACGGCAAGAAGCCACTGCCCGAGGACGAGGGGGCCTCCGAATCAGACGGCATGGGTCTTGTCGGGGATTGGATCAAGACGCTGGATCGTAACATGGTGGTTGCCGAATCGGCGCATGCTGGCCTGATGGCGATCGGGGGGGCGGATCGCGCCTTTGTTCTGAAGGAGTTTTTACGTGGCGCCCAGGATGCCTTCGCCATGATCGTTGACGGCTTTGCGAAGGGCGAACGCGAAACGCTGAAAAACCTTCTTGCGCCGCCGGTTTACCAGGCATTCGAATCCGCTATCGCCCAACGCGAAACCCGGGGAGACACGGCCGAGACCGAGATTCACGCCATTCGCAAGACGGAAATTCTGGAGGCGCGTCTGGAGGGGAAAACGGCCTTTGTCACGATCCGGTTTGTCGCAGATGAAACGAACGTTCTGCGGGACAAGGACGGCGATGTCATTTCAGGAAACCCGGACAGAATAACCGAGACGATCGACATATGGACGTTTTCCCGGGACGTCAAATCGCGCAACCCGGCCTGGTACTTAACCGAAACGCGCGACGCGGACGCGGCGGACAGGGATCACAAGACGGTCCCGGATTCGACGAAAAAGTAAATCCATCTATCCGCAGACGGCTCCAACGCTTATGTACCCTCCGTTGAT
>JAGRJZ010000187.1 GCA_020442505.1 Alphaproteobacteria bacterium
GCCCGCCCGATCCGATCAGCAATACCTTCATACCAGCCCCCCTTTTTTATTCCGCAACGTCCCGATTTACAGGGAAAACCCCTCACCCAGATAGACCTTCCGGACGTCCTCATGCGACACGATTTCGTCCGGGGTCCCGTGCATGAGAACCTGTCCGTCATGCAAGATGTAAGCCCGGTCCACGATCTCCAGACAATCCCGCACGTTGTGGTCCGTAATGAGAACTCCCAGCCCCCGATCCTTCAGATGTTTGACCAGATCCCGGATTTCGCTGACGGCGATGGGGTCAATCCCGGCCAAAGGCTCGTCCAGCAGCATAAACTGCGGCCGGCTGGCCAGCGCGCGGGCGATTTCGACCCGGCGACGCTCTCCCCCGGACAACGCGATGGAGGGCGTGCGGCGCAAATGCGTGATGGAAAACTCCGCCAGAAGCTCCTCCAGAAAATGTTCCTGTTCCTCCCGCGGCAAGGTCTGTCCCTGTAACACCGCGCGAATGTTGTCCTCCACCGACAGACCGCGGAAGATAGAGGATTCCTGGGGAAGATAGCCGATGCCCATTCGCGCCCGGCGATACATCGGCAGCGCCGTGATGTCCTGCCCGTCCAGAAGGACGTAGCCGGAATCCGGCCGGATCAGGCCCGTCACGATATAAAAACTGGTCGTCTTGCCAGCCCCGTTCGGACCCAAAAGAGCGACGGCCTCCCCCCGCTGCACCGAGAGGTTCACATCCCGCAATACCGGCCGCTTTTTATAGCGTTTCGAAAGATGCCGGACTTGCAACCCCTTCGGGATGGTTCGCAAAGACGGTTTTCTGGTTGTGCCTTTTCTGTTCATCTTACCCGGACAATTTGTTCTCAAGACGGCGCACTATGCCGATTTTTGCGCCAGAGTGCAATTTTCTTTCCTTTTCTAGTCCGTCCCCGGATAGAAAACCCCCCGCACGCGGGTGTCCCCGGTTCCGTCCGGGGCGCCGCCATGCATCATACTGACATTGGTGGTAAGGTTGACCGTGGCCCGTTGTCCCTCCAGCGTGTTGGGCCCTCGGGCGATTTTGACTTTGCCGATCAACTCGGCAGTATCCGTCTGCGCGTCATAGGTTGCCCGGTCCCCGCTCAAGACCTCGGTCGGGGTCGTGATCACGACGTTGTCATTCGCCTCCAACCGCTTCAACGCGTCCTTCCCGTCCGGGCCCTTAGAGAAAAGCGCGGCCATTCGGTCCGCCGTGATCGTGTCCGTTCCACGCACGACCTTCGCGCCGCCAAGCGCCGTCAATTTTCCTTCGTTGACCCAATATTCGAAACTGTCCCGCGCCGTGACGGTCTGATCCGGAGACGTCATGCGAAGCGCGTCACCGGTCACGACCGCAACCCCGCCGTCGACGTCGTAGACGGCCTTGTCCCCGAAGGCGGACATGTCCGGCGAGGATATCACGACATGCCCCGCCGCGGTCAGACGGTAAATATCGAAATTCTTCTCAGCCGTTTCCCGATAATCGGCGGTCAGAACATCCGCCCGCAAGGTCATGGAGCCCTGCTGCGCGATCACGGCTCCGCGGGCAATATATTGCTGGGTGTCGCGATGCCATTCCAGCGTATCCTGGGCCGAGATCTCCAGGGGCTTTTCGCTGTCCGGATTCTGGGCATAGGCCGGAAAGGCGGCCAGAATACAAACCGCGACAAGGCCGCAAAGAATCAGGCGAAAACCGGTCATAACCCTTCGATCCTTCTGTAAAGCACCAGTTTCGCGGGTCCGGTAAAAATCAGGCGCTCGGTATCTATCCGGGCCTCGAACCCCGCGGCGTCCAGCGTCCCGGCGGGCCCCTGGCCGGAGACAGGCCTGTCCGACCGGGCGTCGTTCTTCTTCAAATCGACAAGCAAAGCCGATGTTTTGATTTCATAGCCCTGGTCATGGAACAGGCGCACGTTGCCTTCCAGAAAAAGCCGTTCTTCTTTTTGACGATACGTGCCGTTCTGCGCGCGCGCGGCGATCCACGTTCCGTCCTTGAGGGTAATATCCGCAGTTGGATCGTCCAGCAGGACCGCGTCCGGGTCGTGCGCGTCCTGAAGCGCGCGGGCCGCCGTGACGGTATAAGGCTGAGATTTTTCATCGGTGCTTTCGAAGCGCGGGTTCAAAAGCTCGTTCTTCCCGACCGTCTGAGGCAAGACACTTTCCTTCGGAAGGATTTCGAACGTTTCCTCCATCCGCGGCCAGGCCGCCAAAAGCGCCAGAATGCCGATCGCGGCCATAGGCAACACTACCCGCATCCAGCGAATAAACCGGCTGTAGCGATGAGGGGAAAGCGCCTCCCGCTTTTGTCCCAGATGTTTCAGACGCTGCAAGCCATCTTTGTCCATGGGCCGGATTATAAAGACCTCCGCCCTCCGAAAACAAGGGTTTTGAGATAACGCCCTATGGGGATTCCACCCACGCCAAAGCATGCTTCTTTTTCCCGGCGGACAATTTGATATAGCCGTCCGGCGTCAAGTCTTCCGTCGAAACCGTCTGTTTCTCGTCCGTGACCGTGCCGTCATTTACCTTTGCCCCGCCGCCCTTGATCAAACGCCGGACGTCGCCCTTCGACCCGGCTAGCTCCGTTTCCACGAACAGATCGATCACGAAAACGCCTGCGGCCAAACGACTTTCGGCAATGGAAATGGAGGGCAAATCCGTCCCCGCCACGCCCTGTTCAAAAACATTTTGCGCGGTAGCCTGAGCCTCTTGCGCGGCGGTTTCACCGTGGCAAAGCCTCGTCGCCTCGAAGGCCAGAATTTTTTTTGCCTCATTGATTTCCTGTCCCTGGAGGGCTTCAAGTTTTTCGATCTCCGCAACGGGCAGAAGCGTAAAACGCCGCAACAACGTTCCGACCATATCGTCCTCAACGTTGCGCCAGTATTGGTAGTATTTATAGGGACTAAGCATATCGGCGTTCAGCCACACGGCACCACCCTCGGTTTTGCCCATCTTCGCGCCCGAAGCCGTCGTCAGAAGCGGGGCGGTCAGGGCAAACAATTCGGCACGGTCCATCTTCCGCCCGAGCTCGACCCCGTTTATGATGTTCCCCCACTGGTCCGATCCGCCCATCTGAAATACCGTGCCATAGCGCCGGTGAAGCTGAACAAAGTCGTAGCCCTGTAAAATCATGTAGTTGAATTCGATGAACGTCATCGGCAGTTCCCGATCCAGCCGCGTTTTGACGCTTTCGAAGGTCAGCATCCGGTTCACCGTGAAATGCATCCCGACATCGCGCAGAAATTCAATGTAGTCCAGCCCCGCAAGCCAGTCGTAATTGTTCACCATGCAGGCATCAGTCGGTCCCTCGCCATAAGTCAAAAATTTTGAAAAAACCTGTTTTAAACTCTCGACGTTTGTCTCGATATCCGCCGGACTCAACAAAGGCCGAGTCTTATCCTTCAGAGTCGGATCGGGAATCAAGGCGGTCCCGCCCCCCATCAAGGTGATCGGCTTATGTCCGCATTGTTGGAACCAATGCAGCATCATGACCGTATACAAATGCCCGATATGCAGACTCGGACCGGTCGGATCATAGCCGATATACGCGCTTTGCACCCCTTCGCAGAGTTTTTTGTCCAACCCCTCGACGTCGGAGCACTGGTTGATAAACCCGCGCTCTTCCATGACATGCAGGAAATCCGATTTGTATTTACTCTGGGTCATTTGCGCTTATCTTCGTTTTGTGCGAAGGTCTTTGTATAGCTGACCTCATATCAGGATACAACCAAAACAGGATCAAGCCCGTCATGTCACGCCCCAGCTCCTCCGTCGATTCCCTGACCGAAGCCACCCGCAGCCGGGCCAAATTCTCGGGCCACGGCAACGCGAAGGGCGCGGCCGGATACAGGCCCGAAGGCAGCAACGAAAGCCCGGAGTTTCTGTCCGCTGCGGGCCAGACGGCGATCGTCAACCCGCAGGCGGGGGGCTTCGGCCCGATTACGATCGGCGCGGCATGGGATATGATGGAAGTGTCCGTGAAGCAAAACCTGCTGGACAAAGCGCTGGGCCGGACCCGCAAAACGCATAAAAACGTGGATCTGGATCTGGGCTGTTTTTACGAGCTGACGGACGGCACACGCGGCGCGCTTCAAGCCTTTGGCAGGCTACACGGCTCTTTCGACGCCCCGCCCTATCTCAAACTGTCTCGGGACGAGCGCGAGGGAGACGAAATCGGGTTT
>JAGRJZ010000188.1 GCA_020442505.1 Alphaproteobacteria bacterium
TCGAATCCAGAACAAAACGGGCGACGTCCTCCGGCCGCGAAAGACGGACGCAGCCCGAACTGTAGGTTCTCTGGGTTCGTGTGAAATATTCCGGGTGGTTGGTGTCGTGCATGTAGATGTCATATTCGTTTTGCATCAAAATGCGTACCCGGCCCAGCGCGTTATGTGGCCCTGGCGTTTGAACCATCCGGAGTTTCCCCATGTCCCGCCAACCGATGTTATCCCAGTCGATGCTTCGCGGGTCGAGGGTAATGGCATTTTTTCCATAGCCCTGTATCAGCTCTATCCCCTTGCCGGAAAGATAATCGGGGTTTTCCCGCAGGCGGGGGAGAAAATCCTGCATTTTCAGATTTAACGGCACCGTCCAGGTCGGATTAAAGCGGACGCCCGTGACTTCGGCCCGGAAACTCTTGGTCGGACGGGAGGTCATTCCGACGACGACCGGCATGTCCAGCGATACTTTTCCCTTTTCGACACCCCAAAGTCTTTGGGAGGGGATGTTTATCATAATGTATTTTTCGGGAAAATTCTGGTCGAGCCAGCGCATCCGTTCCATGTTGGCGATAATTTGGGCCTTTTGTTCGGCCGTGTCGCGGTTCAAAAGCGCTAAGGTCTGAGGGCCGATGACCCCATCTGGCTCCAGGTTGTGAGCCTTTTGAAACTGAGTCACAGCGGATGCAAGCGAATCGTCGTAAAGGATCGCGGGGCCGGTCTGTGGGTCGTAGGAAGCCTCAAGACGTTCGCGTAACGCCGGGATCTGCGCCGCGCGAGAACCTGGGTAGAGGTAAGGCGTTCCGAAATCGAGCGGGCGGGCGGCTCCTCCCTGTCTGTTTTCTTTCTCTGTTAAGCGAATTAGAGTCCCTCGCATCTGGTCGTAAAGAGCGTTTTGCGGGGTCAGGGATTTTAAGAACGCGGCAGGATTGTCCGATTCCGCTATGTTGCGCAATAAATCATCTGAATCAAATGGTTGGCGCCAGTATTTTTCCTTCTGACGAATGGATTTGGGGTCGACTCTCATGCCCGTTACATCGCGACCATAGCGTATAACGGCATCCGATAGCAGGAGCTCTAGAACGGCATTGTCGATCTGGAATGTTCCGGTAGTCTCCTGGCGCAGACGGTCGATGTGATAGGATGTCGTGTTCAGGCCGTGCGTCCATCCATCCGCCAGAACGTCGAGAACCGCCATCGTTTCAGCTCGATCGGTCCATAGAGGCTTGTCGTGGCGAGCGCTGTAAAAGCGTTCCATCGTCACCGGATCGTTCAACGAGACGCCATCAACCGTTCCCGCGAGGAGTGCCGTTCTGAAAAGCGTGCTCTGAAACAAAGAAGGCCCAGGGGGCGCGGTAAAGGGGAGCGCTTTGGAATCCGGTGTGCCGTAAGCATCGGCCGGTGTAAAAAGACCCGTTAACAGTCCGCTTGCGCAGAAAAACCCGACCATGACCAGAACGCGGCGCGTCCGGGCGGCAAAACGAGGTGTTTGTCTCTCTCTTTGAAAACTTAAGAACATAGGGCAAAGCTCCCTTCGGCAGTGCGAACGGGTCTATTCTGCCTGCAAAGGGTTAACGGATGCTTATCGTAAAAACAGGATAGCATGCTTTAGGGAAAAAGAAAGGGGGCTTGAATAAGGGTACGAAAATGCCACGGGGGAATTGTCCACAGCGCGTCTTTATGATAAAAAATGAACCCGGTATGTTTGAATCATAGAGCTTATTCGAAGAGAAAGTCCGCATGCGTGCTTTACCTACAACAATCACTGGGGCCGGATGAAGAGCTGATCCATGTAGGGCATTTTCACTGGATCTACAACGTTCAGGCCATGATGAATATCATCTGGGGTGTCATCGCTTGTGTGGCGGTGATCGTCGGTGGTATCTATTTCCAGCAGCATTTCGGACATGGGTTTCGGTCCGTTGGTTGGTTGGCGCAGGTGCGGGAGGTTCATCCCGGGGTGCGTCTGGGGGCGTTTTTTGTGTTTTTGATGGGGCTTCTTGGCTTTGCCCGGATGATGATTACCAAGGCGACAACCGAAATCGCTATTACCAATAACCGTTTGATCTACAAGCGCGGGCTTGTCGCTCGGGTCGTCGGTGAAATGAGCATCGACCGGATCGAAGGGGTGAATGTTCTGCAAAGCGTATGGGGCCGGATTTTCGGCTATGGCCGGGTGATGGTTCGCGGGATGGGCGTCGGCGAGCTGATTTTGCCCCCCATGGAAAACCCGATCGCGTTTCGCAAGGCGATCGAACGTGCAAGAGTGAGTTAGGATCAAGCCATGTCTCCGCAGAATAGGAATCGTAATCTGGTCGACGGAGAACGTATTCTGGCACGGGTCGGGCTTCATCCCGCGGTGTTCTTGTATCCCGCGATGGGCTTGATCACCGGGGTTTTGGTCGGAGTTTTCTTCCACTGGATCGTCGGCGCCGCGATTCTTTTCCTGTGTCTTTATCCGGTGACAGATGCCTTGATCCGCTTTAAGACCACGTCTTTGATCCTGACGGATCGGCGTGTGATCATCGAATACGGGTTTTTTAACAGGGATTTGATCCAGTTTCGGCTGGACAAGATTGAAAGCGCGTTTTTGGAAGCGCCGCTTTGGGGACGGTTTTTGGGATTTGCGACCGTAAATATCCGGGGGACCGGTGCGGGACGGGTTCCGGTCGTCTTTGTCCGTGACGGGGATGCCTTCGTCAGGGCTGTTGAGGCGCGGCTTCTGGCGGCGGAAAAACAGGGAAAAGGATCTTCAGAATGACGGATAAAAAATGGGATAAAACGAAACTTGTTTCCCGGTATGTGACCGAAGGCGTCAAAAGCGCCGCGGCGCGTTCTTATTACTACGCGATGGGACTGTCGGAGGAGGAAATTCACCAGCCTTTCGTAGGCGTGGCAACGTGCTGGAACGAAGCCGCGCCTTGCAACATCGCGCTGCAACGGCAGGCTCAGTCTGTGAAAAAGGGCGTCAAAGCGGGGGAGGGCACGCCCCGGGAATTTACCACGATCACCGTGACGGACGGGATTGCTATGGGGCATGAGGGCATGCGCTCTTCTCTCGTCTCGCGCGAGGTTATCGCGGATTCCGTGGAGCTGACGATGCGTGGTCACTGTTATGACGCGCTTGTGGGGCTGGCCGGCTGCGACAAATCCCTGCCCGGGATGATGATGGTTATGGTGCGCCTCAACGTGCCGAGCGTCTTTATGTATGGCGGATCGATCTTGCCTGGAAAATTCCGGGGGACGGACGTTACCGTTATCGACGTGTTCGAAGGAATCGGAAAGCACGCGACGGGAGAATTCTCGGACGCTGATTTGCACGAGATGGAATGCCACGCTTGTCCGGGGGCGGGGGCTTGCGGGGGTCAGTTTACCGCGAACACGATGGCTTGCGTCTCCGAGGCGATCGG
>JAGRJZ010000189.1 GCA_020442505.1 Alphaproteobacteria bacterium
TCCCCCCGTGTCATCGCCCCGGTTTCGAAAAAGCGGGTCAGGATGTCGTTACGGTTGGAGCCAAGAATAATCTGCTCCACCGGCAACCCCATCGTCCGGGCCATCCACGCCGCGAACACGTTGCCGAAATTTCCCGTCGGCACGGCAAAGGAGACAGGCCGGTGCGGGCCGCCCAGCGCGACCGTAGCGGCGACGTAGTAGACGATCTGAGCCGTCAGGCGAACCCAGTTGATGGAGTTGATCGCCGAGAGCCCCAAATCCCGGCGCATGGCTTCATCCGCGAACATCTCCTTCACCAGGGCCTGACAATCGTCGAAGGTGCCCTGTAGCGCGATGTTGTGTACGTTGGGCGCGTGGACGGTCGTCATCTGTCTGCGCTGGACGTCCGAGGTACGGCCCTCCGGGTGCAGGATAAAAATGTCGATTCGGCGACAGGATTTCAGCGCCTCAATCGCCGCGCTGCCCGTATCGCCCGAGGTCGCGCCGATGATCGTGACCCGGCGGTCTTCCCTCTCCAGCACGTAATCGAACAAGCGGCCTAGAAGCTGGAGCGCGTAATCCTTGAACGCCAGGGTCGGCCCGCGCCACAGCTCCATTATCCAGGCGTTCGGACCGATCTGGACCAGCGGCGCGATGGCGGTATGGTCGAAAACGGGCCGGTCGTAGCAATCGTAAATAATTCTCTGAAACGCTGCATCATCAAGGGAATCACCCATAAAAGGCTTCATAACCCGCCAGGCGATATCAGCGTAAGACAGGCCGGCCATGGCGGCAAAGTCCACCCGGTCCAGACGGGGCCAGCGATCCGGCACGTACAGCCCTCCGTCCGGCGCCAATCCGGCCAGCAGAACGTCCGTGAAGCTCATCGGCTGGTCTTTTTGTCCCCGCGTAGAATAATAAGAAACTGGCGTGCTCATGGCCTGAATTATGACCGGACGGAGGAAGACGGTCAAGCCGAAGAACACCGGATATCGTTTGAAAAGCAGCTTCATACGCCCTAGAATGGGGCTTTGGCAAGGAACGGGAAGGAAACCTTTATCATGGTGCAAGCGACAAATCTCGGTTTTCCACGAATGGGCGTGGATCGCGAACTGAAAAAAGCGGTGGAAGCTTACTGGAAAGGCAATATCGACAAAGCGGCCCTGACGCAGACGGCCAGAGAGCTACGCCTGCGCCACTGGCAAATGCAAAAAGACGCCGGCATCACTCATATTCCGTCCCATGATTTTGCGCTCTACGATCATATGCTCGGCATGGCGGCGACGCTGGGCTGTGTGCCGCCGCGCTTCAACTGGGATGGCGGCGCGGTTACCAACGATTTGTACTTCGCGATGGCGCGCGGGGCCGAAGGCGTGCCGGCAATGGAAATGACCAAATGGTTCGACACCAACTATCACTACATCGTCCCGGAATTCGAAGAAGGACAGACATTCAAGCTGGCCTGCGAACACATCTTTCACGTTTACGAAGAGGCAAAGGAAGCGGGTATCGAAACCAGACCGGTTTTGGTCGGGCCGCTGACCTTCCTGCTGCTCGGTAAGGCTAAGGGAGATGTCTGCGTTTCGACGTTGCTGGATAAACTTCTGCCGGTTTATGAGGAAATTTTGTGCGGCCTCGACGAACGCGGAGCGCAATGGGTGCAGATCGACGAACCGGCGCTGGTCTTGGACCTGCCGGACTGGGCGAGAAAGGCCTACAAGCCTTCTTATGAGCGGCTCGCCGCCGCCGCGCCGGGGCTGAATATCTTTCTGGCGACCTATTTCGGGGCTCTCGGCGATAATCTGGATACCGCGCTGAACCTGCCCGTGCAGGCTGTGCATCTGGATCTCGTCCGCGCCCCGGAACAACATAAAGACGCGCTGGCCTTTATCCCCGAGGGGATGAGCCTATCGCTGGGCGTTGTCGATGGACGGAATATCTGGAAGAACGATTTGAGCGCCTCTCTGGCCATCGTAGAGGACGTCATCGCCCATATCGGCGCGGATCGGGTGATGGTCGGGCCGAGCTGTTCCCTGCTGCACAGCCCGATCGACCTGGACGGGGAATACACGCTCGCCCCGGATCTGAGAAGCTGGATGGCGTTCGCGAAGCAAAAGCTGGACGAGATAGCCATTCTGGCGAAAGGCGCCACCGAAGGACGGGAAGCCGTCGGGGACTCATTGGCCGAGAGCGACCGGATCGCGGCGGCGCGAAAGACATCCACCCGCATTCACAACCAGGCCGTCAAAGACCGTATGGCGGCCGTGACGGGGCAGATGCTTGATCGCGCCAGCCCATTTACGGCACGGGCGGCCGTTCAGCACAGAGCTTTGAACCAGCCTTTATTCCCGACGACAACAATCGGCTCTTTCCCCCAAACGCCCGAAATCCGGAAGGCCAGGGCGGCGTTTAAAAAGGGAGACATGGACGCGGCGGCCTATGAGCAAGCCATGAAAAACGAAATCGAGGCCGTGGTCCGGTTTCAGGAGGATATCGGCCTTGACGTTCTGGTCCACGGCGAGCCCGAACGCAACGACATGGTCGAATATTTCGGCGAACAGCTGGAAGGGTTTGCCTTCACGAAAAACGGTTGGGTTCAGTCTTACGGGTCGCGCTGCGTCAAGCCGCCGGTTATCTTCGGCGACGTGTCGCGCCCGCGGCCCATGACGGTGTCCTGGTCTTCTTACGCGCAGAGCCTTACCGACAAGCCGATGAAGGGCATGTTGACCGGGCCTGTGACGATTCTACAATGGTCGTTCGTCCGCAACGACCAACCGCGCGCCGCTACCTGTAGACAGATCGCGCTGGCGTTGCGGGATGAAGTCGCCGATCTGGAACAGGCCGGCATTACGACGATCCAAATGGACGAGCCCGCGATCCGGGAGGGGCTTCCCCTGCGTCGCGGGGAATGGGATGACTATCTGAAATGGTCCGTGGACGCGTTCCGCCTGTCCGTCGCGGGCGCGGCCGATACGACCCAGATCCACACCCATATGTGCTATTCGGAATTCAACG
>JAGRJZ010000190.1 GCA_020442505.1 Alphaproteobacteria bacterium
GTTTGTTGTCGGGTACGTTGACCCCGGCAATACGAGCCATTTTCTTTCCTTTCACATATTAGCCAAACCGTATACAGATCCCCGCGTTAAGGTTTCTCTGCGCCAGTTCGTACACTGTTACGGTGCGTTTCACACCAAACAAAAACGCCCAAAATCCGGGCGTTTCACGCGTAAAAAACACGCCTTCCTTCGGAAGATGGCGGCATTATAGGGATTTTGCACCTGCCGTCAATAAAAAATCTTACCCTCCGTTAAAAAATCATCATCGAAACGGCGCTTGATTTTGTTCCCCTAAAGTTCTATCCCTAGTCTATGGTCGATTTATTTGCCCTTCCCGACGCTGCCAGCGACGCCCAGGCGGAAGCCCCCCTGCCGGAGCGTCTGCGCCCGCGGAATCTGGCCGAGGTCGCGGGACAAGACCACTTGACCACTGCCGGCGCGCCGTTGCGCCGGATGCTGGATAGCGGCCCGCTTGCCTCGATGATTCTCTGGGGGCCGCCGGGCTGCGGCAAAACGACGCTGGCGCGGATTATCGCGCGGGAATCGGGTCTTCCCTTCGAGCAAATCTCGGCCATTTTCGCCGGAGTGAAGGACCTGAAAGCGCTATTCGACGCCGCCCGTCTGCGCCGGCGGGACGGTCGGCAGACCTTGCTGTTCGTCGACGAGATCCATCGTTTTAACAAAGCCCAGTTGGACGCTTTTCTGCCGGTCGTCGAAGACGGGACGATTATTCTGATCGGTGCGACGACGGAAAACCCGTCTTTCGAACTGAACGCGGCGCTGTTGTCCCGGTGCCAGGTCTTTGTGCTCAAACGGCTGGACGATTCCGCGCTGGAAACGTTGCTGCGAAGGGCGGAGGAAGAACAAAACAGACCGCTTCCCCTGACCGAAGAGGCGCGCACGACCCTGAAAGCCATGGCCGACGGCGATGGACGCTATGCGCTCGCCATGGCAGGGCAAATCTTCGCCGCCGCGGCAGAATCGGAGGGAAAGTTGACCACCGCGCAGCTTTTAGATGTCGTCCAAAAGCGTGCCCCGCTTTACGACAAGGGAGAAGACGCCCATTACAATTTGATTTCCGCCCTGCATAAATCCGTCCGCGGCAGCGATCCAGACGCCGCGCTTTACTGGTTCGCCCGGATGCTGGCGGGCGGAGAGGATCCCGGCTTTATCGCCCGGCGCATGACCCGGATGGCGGTGGAGGACATCGGTCTGGCCGATCCGAACGCCCTGCCCCAATGCGTAGCCGCCTGGGACGCCTACGAGCGCATGGGAAGCCCGGAGGGAGAGCTTGCCCTTGCGCAAGCCTTGCTCTATCTGGCCAGCGCCCCCAAATCGAACGCAGCCTATAAAGCCTATAAAAGCGCCGTTCAAACAGCGCGCGACACGGGTTCCTTGATGCCGCCCAAACATATCCTGAACGCGCCGACGAAGTTGATGAAGGCGGAGAATTACGGCGCGGGCTATATCTACGATCCCGACACGCCTGACAGCTTTTCCGGACAGGATTACTTCCCGGAGGAAACGGGACGGATTCATTTCTACGACCCGCCCGAACGCGGC
>JAGRJZ010000191.1 GCA_020442505.1 Alphaproteobacteria bacterium
TTTCTACCTTTATATAAAAACGAGCGGTGACCATGCAAAAGAAACTGATCAAGGCGGCTTTAAAAGCCCTTCCCCCGAAAACGCCCGAGGCCGGCCATCGTTTTCTCGAGGCCTTCTACGCACAGGTGCCGGCCGAGGATCTGTCCCTGATGGATCCGGCGATGATGGCCCGCACCTCTGAAAATCACCGCATGTTGACAAAGAACCGCGCGGACGGCGGCCCGGCGATTTTTCTATATAACAGCGCACCGGGAGAAAGTTTTTCCGCGGCAGGTCGGACGGTCATCGAGATCGTGTCCGACGATATGGTCTTTCTGGTCGATTCTGTGGCGGCGGAAATTACCGCGCGGCATAATCGTCTGATCCATCTGCTGGTTCATCCGACGCTGGAGGGACGAAAAAAAGGCGCGCGCATCTCCCACATGCATATCGAGTTGCAGGGGGCCTTGCCCGAGGAGTCGCTGCCCGCGTTGGAGCAGGACATCCGGCAAGTCATCACCGACGTTCATTACGCGACCCGTGACTGGCTGTCGATGCGCGATAAGCTCCAGGATTGCCGCGAAGCGCTCAACAACGCGCCGCGGAAAAAATATCCCGCTGCGGAGATCGACGAGTATCACCGGTTTCTCGACTATATGTATCGCGATAATTTCACCCTTCTTGGCTACCGGGCGTATAAGTTTGTCGAAAAAGCCGGGCATCTGAAAAGCCAGACGATCAAGGGATCCAGCCTTGGCTTGCTGCACGACGACGTCAAGCCCGTCTATATCAGCGAAAGCAGCGACGGCCTGCCGATGGATTTGCAAAAGCTCCGGCGCTCTTTGCCGCCGGTCTGTGTGTGCAAGGTCAACCGTAAATCGACAGTCCACCGGGCGGTTCCTCTCGACGCGGTCGCGATCAAACAATACGACAAAACAGGAAAAGCCGTGGGCGAAGTCCTGTTCATCGGCCTGTTTACGTCTGTGACCTATTCCCGTTCGATTCAGGACGTTCCCTATATCCGGCGCAAGGCCGAACTTGTTTTGAACCGTTCCGGCTTTACTCCCGGCAGCCACGACTATAAAGCCTTGCGGCACGTGCTTGAAAAATACCCGCGGGACGAGCTGTTCCAGATCGAAGAAGACGACATGCTCAAAACCGGGCTTAGTATCCTGCGGCTTCAGGAGCGTCACCGCATTGCGCTTTACACGCGCCCCGATCCGTTCGGGCGTTACATTTCCTGTCTCGTTTACGTTCCGCGGGACCGCTTCGATACGCGCCTGCGCAAAACAATTCAGGACATCCTGCAAGAGGAACTGGAAGGGACGTGCGATACCTTNNNNCACACGAATGTCGACGATTTACCGCTGGCTCGGGTTATGTACACGGTCTATGTGAGCCAGCTTAACAAAAAAGCATACGATTTCGACAGAATCGAAAAACGACTTCAGAATGCTGGAAAATTGTGGGGAGAAAAGCTATCCGAGTCGTTGCGCGAGATGGGGTACGGGGAAGAGGCAGTGTCGCCGGCGGTTGAAAAATACGGCGATGCCTTTCCGGCTGGATATTGCGAGGCGTTCACCCCGCGCCAGGCTGTTTGCGACATCGAGAAAGTCGAAACGGTGCTGGAGACCGGAAAATTGGGCCTTGATCTTTATAAATGCGAAATCTGCGAGGGTCCGGAGATTCGTCTAAAAATTTACCATAAAGATCAGCCTGTGACCTTGTCCGATATTCTTCCGATTCTTGAGAATACCGGTCTTCAGATCATGTCGGAGCTGCCGTTCGAAATTCGCCCGGCGGGCGAAAAAAGCGTCGTCTACATCCATGATTTCATGATGAAAAGCCCAGAGGGCGCGTTGATTCAAATTGCAAACAGCAAGGACAAGTTTGAGGAAGCCTTAAGCCGCATATGGTACGGCGAAGCCGAGGATGACGGGTTGAACCGTCTGATCCTGCGAGCTTCGATGGATTGGCGTTCGATCACCGTTCTGCGGGCTTGCGTGCGTTATTTACGGCAGGCGCAATATCCGTTCTCAACCCGTTATATCGAGCATGCTTTGACAAGCCATCCGGTTTTGTCAAGTCATATTGTTGCACTGTTTAACGCGTTGCATAACCCGAGGAATCACAAAACCGCCGAGATGGAGGCGATGATCCACATCGCGGCGATCGACACAGCTCTGGAGGGTGTTTCGTCTCTGGACGAAGATCGTATTTTGCGCAGCATCGTCGGCGTTGTTAGAGCCGTCTTGCGCACAAATTTCTATCAGACCGACAATGTCGGAGGTCCGAAATCTTATCTTTCTCTCAAGCTCGACAGCCGGAAAATACCCGAATTGCCGCAGCCTAGGCCTTTCCGAGAAATATACGTCTATTCCGTACGGATGGAGGGGATTCATCTGCGCGGGGACGTGATCGCGCGGGGCGGCATTCGCTGGTCGGATCGTCACGAGGATTTCCGAACCGAGATTCTGGGCTTGATGAAGGCGCAGCAAATCAAAAACTCCGTCATCGTCCCGATGGGCGCGAAGGGCGGATTTATCGTCAAACGTCCGCCCCGCGAAGGCGGTCGTGCGGCTCTGATGGAGGAAGGAATCGCCTGTTACAAGACTCTGATACGCGGGCTTTTAGATATCACCGACAACCGGAAAGGAACGAAGGTTCTGCCCCCCCCCGCGGTTGTGCGGCATGACGGGGACGATCCCTATTTGGTGGTCGCGGCGGATAAGGGCAC
>JAGRJZ010000192.1 GCA_020442505.1 Alphaproteobacteria bacterium
CTGATCGGCGATTCGCTGTTGACGGAGCAGGTCGGGCGCTTGCTGGATCCGCTCGTGGCGGAGGGCACGACCCGCAAAGACGCGTTCCAGCGCGTTTTGATGTCCCAGAACATGTCGGAGGCCGCGTTTCTGACTGCCATCCGCAACGAGATGGGCAATACGCTTTTGCGCAACGCCGTTGGAATCGGGGCCATGGCGGTTTCTCCGGCGGAGGCCGCCGATCTTGATCGCTATCAAAACGAGACGCGGACGATCGCGGCGGTGTTCCTCGCCGATAAGGACGTAAAGGATTATCCACCCCCTACGGACGAGGTCTTGCTGCCCTTTTATCAGGCCGGACAGGAGCGCTACGCTTTGCCGGAGACCCGGGCCTTTACGTTGGCGATCCTGTCGGACAAAAGCCTGGCCGTGCCCGTGACGATCCCGGAGGAAGACGTTCGCGCGGCTTACGAGGAAGCACGGGAGTCAGGGGCGTTGACTCCGGCGAAGGCGCCCGGGGCGGATTTGGTTGCCGCGCTGGACAAGGATCTGGGGGTCGAAAAACAGGCCGCGCCGGAACAAACGCCGGAGCCGCCGTCTTTTGAAGAAATCAGGGAGACCATCGCGCAGGATTTGATGCATGCGCGAATCGCGGACGCGCTGGCAGATCTGGCGGGGGAGGCCGATGACAGGCTCGCCGCGGGCATGGCTCTGGAAGACGTCGCGAAGGAGATGGACATGGCGCTGGAAACCGTTCCGGCCGTGCGCGCGGACGGCTCGACCCCGGCGGACATGGACGGCATGAAGGTCTATGAAGCCGATCGTGACTATATCATGGAGACCGTTTTTGAGCTAATGGAGGGGGAAATATCCCCCGTCATGGAGCTGTCCGACGGACGGTATGCCGCGATCCGGCTGGATCACATCGTTCCGAAAAACTATCAGCCCTTCGACGCGGTGAAAAAATCACTGCGTGATCTGTGGGTTGCCGACCAGCAACAGGTCCTCAATCGCCAAAAGGCCGAGGATTTCCTTCAGGCGCTTGTCTCCGAAGAGGTAAAACTGACGGATGTCGGAAAGGTCAAAACCTATACGCAAACCCGCGCGGACGCGGTGACGGATCCGATGACAGACCAGGGAAAAACGATGTTTTTTGGGCTTGAGGCCGGAGCCTTCGCGGTCGTGCCGGCGACGGGGGGGCTGATGGTCGGGCGCGTGACGGATGTCACGGTTCCCGATTCGACCCCCGCCGGTACGGAAGAGATTTCCGCCGGGATGGGCCAGACATTGTCCCAGGAGGCGCTGGCGCTTTACGTCGCGGCGTTGCAACGGGAATACGGGGTGAAGATTAACCGTCATCTGTTGGCGACAATGTATGGTCCGGGAAACGAGGGGTATTGATGATATGACTCCCTTTTCGCCGGATTTTGCATCCTTCGCCCATCATTTCGAGGCAGGGCGCTCGCAGGTGCTCTGGCGGTGGGTGCCGGCGGATCTCGAAACGCCGGTCAGCGCGTATCTGAAACTGACGACCTCCGGTCGTGATTCCGGGCGGGCGGCTGCGGAGTCGGCGGCTTACTCCTTCCTTCTCGAATCCGTGGAAGGCGGAGAGACGATCGGGCGTTATTCGGCGATCGGCCTGTCTCCCGATCTGATCTGGCGCTTCCGGGCCGGGGAGACGCTGGAAACGCTCAAGACGCTGGTGCGGGAATGCCGGATCGATGCGATGGACCCGTCTTTGCCGCCGATGGCGGCATCGGGCCTGTTCGGTTATCTGGGCTATGACATGGTCCGGTTGATCGAGGATATTCCTGATTCCAATCCCGATCCCATCGG
>JAGRJZ010000193.1 GCA_020442505.1 Alphaproteobacteria bacterium
TTAAATCGTAACTTTTACACTTAAATACTGTTCCTGAATTTCCGGTTTGGATTTAAGGTCCTGCATCGTCCCGTCAAAGACAACTTGTCCTTTTTCGAGGATATAGGCCCGGTCGCACAGGGCATGAGCAGCATACTGGTTTTGCTCGGAAAGAAGAACGCTCAGGCCCTCTTTTTTCAGTTCCTTGATCGTGCCGATCATGTTCTGGACGATAATGGGGGCAAGACCTTCCGTCGGTTCGTCGAGAAGAAGGAGCCGCGGATTACCCATCAATGTTCGTGCCACTGTCAACATTTGCTGTTCCCCGCCGGAGAGTTGCCCGCCGAGGCGGTCGTGAAGCTCCTCCAGCTTCGGGAACAGGCCGTAAATCCGCTCCAGCGTCCACGGGCTGGCCGTGCCGCTATGGTCCTTTTTCCCCACCATCAGGTTTTCATACACGGTCAGCTGCGGGAAAATCCGGCGCTCTTCAGGCACATAACCGATCCCGCCGCGCGCGATACGGTAATTGTGATGGCCGGTAATGTCTTTTCGCGTGTGCAACACCCGCCCACTTTTGGGACGCACAAGCCCCATCACGGTCTTGAGCGTCGTCGTCTTCCCCGCGCCGTTCCGCCCCAGCAGCGCCACGCATTCGCCTTCCTCCACCTGCAAACTCACGTCTTGCAGAATATGCGCCCGGGCGTAGAACGTGTTGATGGAATCGATGGCGAGCATTATTTTTCCTCTTCCGGCGGCAAATAATCCCAACCGTCCACATATTCCGTATCCACGAAGGCGGCAGCATCGTTCACAACGGCAGAAGTTCCAACCCAAACGCCATGACTCGGTGCATGGTCGCTGCTCCTGATCCGGAACGGCACACCGTAAACGCTATTAACGGAAAAATTATCTTCCAACGCTCCGATAATGGCATCCGTATCCACATCGCCCGCCTTTTCGATAGCGGCTTTGATCGTGAACAATGTCTGATAGGCCGTAACGCCCGTCCAGCCCATTTTATCTGTGCCAAATTTTTCCCGATAGGCAGCAACGAATTCCTTCATCATTGGATTGTCGATTTCCGCCGCAGGCAAGCCCACGGTTAGCCAGCCCTCCGGCATTTCCGTACCCAAAACATTCTGGCTTTCCTGCCGACCTAAGTCTTGTGATACCTTCAGAAGATCATCCGTCAAAAGGCCGCGTTTTTTCCCTTCCCGCAAAAGCTGGAACAGATCGCTGCCCCACAGGCTGGTGTAAAGGGCATCGGGCTTTTCGGCTTTCAGCGCCTGAACAACGGCACCCGCCTGAATTTTTCCAACGGCAGGCCATTGCACTTCAACCCACTGTGCATCCGGCTGATATTTGTGCAGCGCTTCTTTGAAAGCATTGAAATTGCTCTGTCCCCAGTCGTAACTGTGGTTGACGGCAACCCATCGCTTTTTCCCTTGTTCCGCAGCGCGTTTGGCAAGAATGTGATTGATTGTGTAAACGGTTGCACCTCCGCCGCGAAAGGCATGGCTATGCCCGTTGCCCCAGAAAAACTTGTCCGAGTTTGTGCAAGATGAGACGTACAAAATCCCGTTATGTCTCGCGTAATCGGAAATGGCCAGTTCAATATTGGCCAGATTGCATCCGGTCAGGATTTTTACATCATCTTGATAGATCAGGCGCTCTACAACCTTTATAGCCTCGTCAGGCTTTCCCAGATCGTCTTTGGAAATGACCTCGACCGGACGGCCCAAGATGCCGCCGGAAGCGTTTATTTTCTCTGCCGCGATGGTAAAGCCGTTCCGTGTTGGTTCAGCGAAAATATTCCCTGCCGTATAGCTGGAAATATCCCCGATTTTGATCGGTTCCTTATCCTCCGCCCACGTGGGCAGGGCCAAAAGAACCAAAAACAGCGTTCCTAAAATCCGTTTCATCGCTTATTCCTCCTGTGGTCTTACCGTTTTCACGTAGTCGTCGCCGGGATAGTACAAATCCCCGGATTTGTACGTCCAGTCCACAATCGTCGGCGTGCCGTCCACAATCGCCGTTTTCCCGATCCACAGGCCGAGGTTGGACTGGTGATCGGCGGCGCGGTAGGTGATCGGTCCTGCCGTGCTGTCGAAGGTCAGGCCCTCCATCGCGTCCACGATGGATTCCATATCGTCCGTCCCCGCTTTTTCCACGGCGGTGGCGAGGGATTTCATCATGTTGTAGCCGGTAAAAGCGAACCAGCCGGGATTGTCCTCGTATTTTGCGCGGTACGCTTCGACAAACGCCTTGTGTGCGGGCGTGTCGATGTCGTTGTAAGGATACCCTTGCGTAATCCAGCCAACGGGCGCTTCCTCGCCCAAAACCTCCAGCCCCTCCGGCTGGCCGAGCAAGACACTGACCACCGTGCGGTTATCGAACAGGCCGCGCTTCGTGCCTTCGCGGATAAATTGCGTGGCATCGCTGCCCCAATGGGCCACCAGAATAGCATCTGGTTTCTTATGCTCTATGGCCTGTGCCACCAATCCGGCTTCAATTTTCTGGATCGGGTGCCACTGGATTTCGACCCATTCGGCCTCCGGAATGCGTTCTTTCAGAGCCTTTTGGAAATCCTCCAGCACCGAACGGCCAAATTCATAGTCTGGCCCCACGAACGCCCAGCGTTTCGCACCCGTTTCCGCCGCCGCTGCGGCCAGCGCCTGTCCATACATGTAATTGGGCACGTCAAAGCGGAAGGCGTAGCGGTGGCCTTCCTGCCAGATATGCTTGTTCGTGCCGTTAATGCCTTTCAGGTAGAAAATCTTGTTCCGTTTAGCCCACGAAGACACCGCCAGACCATTATTATCCGGCCCCGTGCCCGTGATGAATTTCACGTTATGGCGGTTGACGAGTTCTTCGGCGTCTTTCAGAACGTCCGCCGGGTTCCCGCTGCCTCCGTCGCGATAGATCACCTCCAAAGGCCGTCTGTCGAGCAACCCGCCCGCGTTGTTGATTTCCTCCACGGCCAGTTTGACGCCGTTGCGATGGTTAATCCCCATCTGCGCCCAGAGGTTCATCTCGATGATGTCGCCGACGACAATGGGCTGTTTCTCCTCCGCATAAGCAGGGGTGAAGGCCAAAACCAAAAGAGCTAAAAATCCAAGTAAACGCATTGTGTTATTCCTTTCTCATAGAACGAATCTCTTCATCCGAAGGCATGAAGTCTTTTGTCTCAATATACTGTGCATCCGGTAACGTTGCTTCACCGTTAACAAAACCAGTGTGACCAGCCCAGATTCCGAGCGTGGACTGGTGATCGACCTTCCGAAAAGTCACCGGGCCGACGGGCGTTTCGAATGTCAAACCGGACATCGCCGCCGCCAGTTTCTTTCGGTCGGGTTCTCCCGCCTTTTCCAACGCAGCGGCAATTGCATACACAGCCGTATAGGCATGGAAAGCGGCAATATCCGGCATTTCGCCGTATTTTTCCTGAAAGCGTCGAAAGAATTCCTGATGTGCAGGACGTTTGGCGTGCAGGGGATAGCCATGGGTCAACCACCCTTCCGGTAATTCATCCCCCAGCGGCCTCGTATTATTCGGAAAGCCCAGATAGGGGCTAACGACCGGCATGTCTTGTAATACCCCGCGTCTACGATTTTCACGAAGGAATGCGGCCAAATCTTTTCCAAAGAGTACAACCAGAATCGCTTCAGGCTCTTTCCGGACCATCGCTGTGACTTCCGCCCCGGCCTGAATTTTGCGCAAAGCAGGCCATTGTTCGCCAACCCATTCGATATCCGGCCTTAACGCCAGTAAATGTTTTTTAAAATCGGCCACCATGGCGCGGCCATATTCGTAGTTAGGGGCAATCGCCGCCCAGCGTTTGGCGGGAAGCTTGGCAACATCCGCAGCAAAAATCCGGGCCAGTGCATCGGTGCTGGCATCGAGGCGAAAGACATAAGGGTGCCAGTTCTGCCAGATCAGGTGCGAAGACCCGCCGCCGGGTTTCATGAACCCGATTTCGTTATGCTCTGCCACGTTTGAGACGGCCTGCGCCACATGGTCGAGGATGGTGCCGAAAATAAAGACGGTGTCGTAGCTGTTGATCAGTTCCTCGGCAACTTTCACGCCTTCCGCAGGGTCGTTCTTATCGTCCCGGGAGACGATTTTCAGCGGACGGCCCAGAACGCCACCAGAATCATTGATTTCCTCCAGCGCCATCTGCCATCCTTGCCGGTGGGGAATGGCCAAAGATGCCAGTTCCGTATAAGACGCCATTTCCCCGATGATAATTGGTTCTTTATCCTCTACCTGTGCCATCAAAGGCACCAAAACCACCGCCATCACAAAAACCAAAAACCATCTCATGCCGCTTCTCCTTCCGTTCCTAAATAAACATCCCGTACGGCTTTGTTGCCGCGTATCTCCTCCGGGCCGCCTTTGGCGATCAGTTCGCCGCGGTGGAGGACGATAATCTCGTCCGCGTGGCCGAACACAGCCGTCATATCATGCTCCGTGAACAAAATGCCGATTTGCTTTTCCCGCGCGATATTATGTGCCAAGTCCATTAGCCGTTCGCGCTCTTTTACGCCCATACCTGCTGTTGGTTCGTCCATAAACAATAGCTTCGGATCGTTCGCCAGCGCCATGGCTAGCTCCAGCCGTTTGAGATCGCCGTACGCTAAAATGGAGCACGCGCTGTCCGCCTGATCGGCGAGGCCCACCATCTCCAGCAGTTCCATCGCCCGCGCCTCATGCTGCCGCCGCGCACGACGCACGATATCCAACAGGCCCCGGTTCCACGAGAGCAGCGTCATTTGCACGTTTTCGATGACGGACATGGACAAAAACGTTGCGGTGATCTGGAACGTCCGGCCGATCCCCAGCCGCCAGATTTTTTGCGGGGAAAGGCCGGTGATGTCTTTGCTCTCAAACAACACCTTGCCGCCATCGGGCGCAAGCTGGCCGTTCAGGCAGTTAAAGGTCGTGGACTTCCCCGCCCCGTTCGGCCCGATCAGCGCGAGCAATTTTCCGGGTTCCAGATCAAACGAAACATCCTTCACAGCCTTCACCCCGCCAAAAGACTTCTGGAGGTTTTGAACGGAAAGGAGAGGGGTCATTTCCGGCCTTTCCTTTCCAAAACGTACTCATCCGGCGGGAAATGATCGCCGGGAGATTGCAAAACGGTGTCCGTCATCGTTGGTTCACCGTCGATCACAGCCGTCACGCCCACCGTATGAACAAAGGTTGATTGATTGTCGATCTTCCGGAAGTAAAACGAGCCATTGATAAAATCAAAACGGATGTCGTTCATAGCCTTGATGAATGCCTCGCAGTCAAGCGTCCCGGCCTTTTCGATTGCCAGCGCGATGGATTTCAGGGCCAGATAGCCGAGAACGGAATTGAACCCCGGCTCCTCGCCGTAGATATCCTCGTATTTATCGTAGAAAACCTGATAAGGGGGATCACCATCCTCCCGTCCCGGCAGGCCGAGGACGATCCAGCCCTCCGGCAGTTCCGCCCCGAACTTCCCGCGCTCTTCCGGGAAGCCAAGGCTGGGGTTAACAACGGGAATATCGTCAATCCCACGCAGGCGCGATTCCCGGACAAAGGCGCTCATATTCCCGCCGAGAAGAAACACGAACAGCGCATCAGGCTTGTCTTTTTTGACGGCCTGCACCACCGCCCCGGCATTAATCCGGTTCAGGGAGGGCCATTGCTCCATGACAAATTCCACATCTGGACGCAGACGGGATAAATGTTCCCGAAAAGCATCTGCATAAGCGTGCCCGGCTTCGTAATTTTCCGCGATGATCCCCCAGCGTTGCGCGGGCAGTTTCGCCGCTTCTGCCGAGAGCATGGAGGCCAGCGCGTAAGTGCCGTTATAAATCCGGAAAACATAAGGATGGCCTTCTTCCCACAGCAATTTGTCCGTCCCGGCAATCGCCGTGACCAGAGGGATTTTTTCGCGTTTTGAAATTTCGGACACTGCCAAACCGACATGGGAAAACATCGGTCCCATCAGGGCAAAGACGTTTTCGGCGTGGATCAATTCTTGCGCCACCGTCACAGCATCAGACGGGTTACCCCGGCTGTCACGAGAGATGATTTCCAAGGGACGGCCCAGCACGCCGCCGCTTCCGTTGATCTCCGCCAATGCCAGTTCCCAGCCCTTTTTATACGGCTCGGCATACTGGGCCAGCCCCGTATAGGGCGCGATGTCGCCGATTTTGATCGGTTCGGCAGCGTGTGCGGGGAAGGCCAGGAAATATGCCAGTATAAGTGTGAAAATCTGTTTCATTACTTTTCCTCCTGTGGACGCACAGACCTGATCCATTCGTCGGAGGGCATGTACTCCTCTATATTGGGCCAGCGCCAGTCCATCATCATGCCGTTGCCATCTTGGTCTTTTTCCATCCGCCCCACGAAATACCCCATCAACCCATACAGCGTCGGGAAAGAAACCTCATACGTTTTCGTAAATTTTTCAACGAAGGCTTTATGCTCCGGCGTATTAATCCCTTGCCACGGGTAGCCCATAACAATCCACCCCATCGGCAATTCATCCCCCATAAAATCTGCCTCCAAAGGAAAACCAAGTGTCGGGCTAAATTGCGGAACATCCTGTAATACACCACGCGTTCGTGCCGCCCGCAGATATTTTACAAGATCGCTGCCGAACAGAAGGTTTATGATAGCGTCCGGTTTCTCCCGGTTCAAAGCTTGGACGGTTGGTCCTGCATCCAGCTTACCGAAAGGCGCCCAGTGTTCGGACACAAATTCCACATCGGGACGCATTTTCTTCAGATGCTCACGGAAACTGGCACTGAACGAACGTCCATAGGCGTAATCAGGCGCCAAAATAGCCCACCGTTTTGCGGGAAGTTTTGCGGCCTCTTCCGCCAGAATAGCCGTTGCCGCGACGGGCGGCGGTTCAATAATGAAGGTGTATTTGTGCCCCTTTTCCCATGTCAGTTCGTTCACCGATCCAAACGCGCCAAAATAAGGCATCTTGTGACGGCGAGACGTTTCGGAGAGGGCCAGCGAGGCATGAGAAAAAGTCGTGGCGACAATGGCAGAGACATTGTCCCGGAAAATGAGTTCTTCCGCTACGCGAACGGCATCGCCGGGTTCACCCTTGTCATCCCGCACCAGCAATTCAGCCATGCGGCCATTCAGCCCCCCGGCCTCGTTGAATTCTTTAACCGCCAGTTCAACGCCATCCCGTGCCGATCCCATTTCTGACGGCAGCGCCGTCAGGGAAAATATCCCCCCGATTTTAATCGGCTCCGCGGCCTGCGCCGTTCCTACGAAAAACACGCCTAAAACCAGCACCCATAGTAATTGTCTCATGCTTTTGCTCCTTCTGTTTTTCTGTCTTTCCATGCTTCCCAGCGGCCTTGCACAAATCCCACGATTCCCTGCGGGAAAAAAATCACGATGGCCAGAATAATGCCGCCCAGAATGGCGCGCCAAAGCTCCGTATGACGGCTGATCTCGCTTTCCAGCCATGTGTAGATGACCGATCCCACGACTGGCCCGCTCAGGGTATTAATCCCGCCGAGCAGGGTCATCACAAACGCATCCAGCGAGGTCATGATCTCCAGCGTCGTCGGGAAGACGCTCCCCTTGGCGTAGGCGAAAATCCCCCCGGCCAGTCCGGCAAACGCGCCGGAAAAGGCGAGGCCAATCCACTGCCACCCCCGGATATTCAGGCCGATCGCGCGCGCCCGG
>JAGRJZ010000194.1 GCA_020442505.1 Alphaproteobacteria bacterium
CGCACCGCTCCAGCGTGCGGGCCAGGATATCCGCGCACATGGCCGCGATGGCGATCGGGCGGCCGCGCATGGAACCGGAATTGTCGATCAAAAGGCTGACAACCGTGTCCCGGAACGGAGTCTCGCTCTCCTGTTTATAGACCAGGCTTACGGTCGGGTTGGCTATAAAACGCGACAAGCGGGCCGTATCCAGAACGCCCTCATCCAGATCGAATTGCCAGCTGCGCTGTTGCCGGGCCATTAATTTGCGCTGAAGTCGGTTGGCCAGACGGGTTATCATGCCTGAAAACTGCGCCAGTTTTCGATCCAGAGTGGCGCGCAAGCGCTCCAGCTCTTCGGCGGTAGCAAGGTCTTCGGCCCGGACGATTTCATCGTATCTGGTGGTGTAAATCATATATCCCTCGCCGCGACCTGCTTGAAAGCGGCTCTCATCACGTCCGCCCCCCTCCGGGTTTTGATCGGCCGCGGCCTCCCCCGATCTCTTTCGTTCTTCGGACTCTTCAGGCCTGCCTGCGGAATCTTCTTTGCTCTCGGCATGAGACTTGGCCGCTTCACTTTCATTCGTCTCCGATTCCGGAGGGGGAGAAGGCGCGGTTTTTTTCTCCTCCGCCGTCCCGGGTTCGTCGGACGGGGAATTGTCTTCCTCTCGAAACGTTTCCGGCTCACCGAGGGCTCCCTCCATCAATCCAAGCTGTTGGAGGAGCGCCTGAGAAGCCTCGGCAAAGACGGCCTGATCCGTCAAAGACAAAGAAGAAAGAGACTCCCGCAGCTTTTCCAACAACGGGGCCCAAAGTGTCTCCAGGCGGGCCGCAGAGGGCGGAATCTCTTCCCCCGTCAAGGCCAAACGCGCCAGGACGTACAGCGCCTCGGGGGTTGCGACATCCTCACGAGAGGATATCTCTTCATAAGCGGCGCATCGCTCCGTCAACGCATCGTGGAGGTTGCGCGCCACGCCCTTCATGTTACGAAAACCAAGCGCTTCGCAGCGAGCTCGTTCCAGCGCCTCAAAACAGGCTTTGACGGTCAGGTCCATCGGAGCGTTCGTCCGCCCCAGACGTGGATCGTGATGACGCAAGTAAACCGCCCGGGCATCCGCTTTTCCGCGGGATTCGAGGTCTGCCGCCGTGGGATGGGCGTCCTTCGTCCGGCCCAGCGCGCGCAGGGCCGCCGCGGTGGCTGAGAGACGATCCCTATCTTTGTCCTCCTGCGTCATAACACGCAGCTTACCGGAAAAGAAAAGCCGAAAGATAGACCTTTGTGCAAAGCCCCGTTTACGCTAAAGATACACAGGGACGGGAACACCCCCTATGGCTCCTACGGTCTGCACGACCACAAACAGGAGCCCTACGAGCCAATGCCAAAGGATCCGTCATGAATTGGATCATTCTTCTTTCAGGAGACACCTAACGGGTGGATGGGTCCGCAATATCACGGAAGGCGTACATGATTTCCTCGTAAGTCGTACGTTTGAAGGAAACAATCCGGTTAAGCATCTCCGCAGGAGAAATCCATTCCCAGGACCGGAACTCCGGAAAGGTATGCGCGTAGATGTCGATATCCGAATCCTGTCCCGTAAATCGCGCGGCGACCCAGGTCTGCTCCTGCCCGCGATAGCGGCCGTTATACAGTTTGTGTTGGAGGAAATCCGGAAAATCGTACCGAAAGACCTTGTCGTGGATTCTGAGGATGTCGGCCTGATCGCTCCCGATTTCCTCGCGCATTTCGCGGAAGAAGGCGTCTTCCAGCGTTTCGCCTTCATCGATTCCGCCTTGCGGTAATTGCCAGGCGCCTTCGTGCTCCATACGCTCACCGGCGAAAAGCTTCCCCTCGGCGTTGAAAAGGGCAATGCCGACGCAAGCCCGGTAGGGAAGAGCGGATAAATCGATCATGGGTGTGCTAGTCCTCCTGCGGCCTGGGTCGATAGGGGCGCCAGAACAAACCCCTTCGCGGGCAGGGTTTGTATCCAGGCCAGAATTTCGTGGTAGCTGACGGGCAGGGGGCGAATTAAACCCGTCGCCTGTCCCTTGTCCCGAGCGGTTTGCTCCAGAACGGCGAGCGCGGCGCGTATGGAGTCTTTGTCCGCTTGCGCATCAAGAGGAACGTCGATCGTCGCATAAGGGGCGTGCATGCCCTCCGCAATATGGGCGACTTGGGCGGCCGGTGCGCGGGAAGTGTCCAGAAAACCAAGGCCTCGCCGGAAAACATTGCCCAGCAACGGACGCACGTCGTCGGGCTCATTCATAAAGCTGGCATCGGCGGGGCTTGCCAGACCGATATAGCCTTGTACGCGGCTCATGGCGCGAGCGGCGCGCTGGATGTTTTCCTGCTCGGGCAGACCAATCAACGCCGCGAAGGGGCCCGGATCGTCGCGCGGATAGTCCGTAGTCTCCATCGGCAGGGTCAGCCAGATTTCATGCCCGCGGCGCCTGGATTCCGAGGCCCACAGCGAAAGGTCGTCGGCGTAGGGAGAGAGGATAAACCCGATCTCCGGCGGCATTGTCCGTAGCGCCGATTCCGTGGCCACGGCGGACAGACCCAAATCCGCGATGAGGATGGATATGACCGGTTTTCCGTTCGCCATCGCGGGATTGAAAGGCGTCCGAAAAGCCTCGAAAACGGACATATGATCCTTTGCCCGGATCACAGGCAAAAGGCCTTCGGGCGTTTTCTCGTATAGCCCGGCTAAATCGCCCGCCGGCAGATCGTGGTCCGTCCGGGCCGTTTGGTCGGAATGGGAGGAATCGCGATGGGCGCCGATGGCCGGAGAGGGCGACTCATGCGCCTCCGTCCCTGGATGATCCTGTCCGTAGGGCGCGAGAGCCAATTGCGGTCTCCCCCCCTTGATCACCGCCGTTTGAGAGGGCAAGGAGGCCTCGATCGTCCGGCGGGTATTATCCCCCTGTAAAAACAGCCAGACAAAGATCAAAAGATAGAGTGCGCCGACAACGGCCAGCCCGCGGAAAAAGGCCTTTTGCGGAAAGCTTTCCTTTATCTGCGAAAGCGAAAGCGTCATGGCGCGGGGGTTCCTTCCGACGGTTGTGCCGCAGAGTCGCTTTCTTTTAGGGCTTTCATTCGTTCGCCATATACCGAAACGCCCTCCAAAAGGTCGATCGCGCGGGAAAGCTGATAGTCCTCGACCCTCTTATCCCCGGATTCTCCTTTGGCGTCTTTATCGCTCTTATCGGCACGAGATTCGTCTTCGGCGGCGTCCTGTTTTGCCGCTTTATCCTTTTTGCCGGATTCCTGAGGGTTCTCAAGCGCGCCGCGCAAATCCGATTCCCGATAGCCGTTGACTTTGAACGGCTCGATCTTCGCCAGTTCCACGACGATGTCCGGCACGATCCCCTTGGCCTGAATCGAACGGCCGGAGGGGGTGTAGTAACGCGCGGTCGTCAGGCGCATGGCCCCGTGTCCCGGCAGAGGAATCACCGTTTGAACCGATCCCTTGCCAAAGGTCTGGGTACCCAGGACGATCGCCCGTCGGTGGTCCTGAAGCGCACCGGAGACGATCTCGGACGCCGAGGCCGAGCCGCCATTGACCAAAACCACGATCGGCTTGCCTTCGGCGATGTCGCCGGGAGTGGCATTGTCGCGTTTCGTGTCTTCCTGATGACGGCCGCGGGTCGAAACGATTTCTCCCTTGTCCAGAAACTCGTCTGAAACCGCGATGGCCTGGTCCAGCAAGCCTCCTGGATTGTTTCGGAGATCCACGACATAACCGATCAGATTCTCGCCCAGCGATTCCTTGATTTCTTTCACGGACTCGCGCAGGCCGGTGTCCGTGTTCTGGTTAAAGGTGGTAATTCGGATATACCCGACCGAGTCGTCCAAAATCTCATGGCGCACGGATCGGATCTTGATCACGTCCCGGACGATGGTGATTCTCAGCGGCTCGGCCGAGTCTTCCCGCCGGACCGTCAGGGTGATAGGTGCGCCGACCCGTCCGCGCATTTTATCGACGGCTTCGCTCAGCGTGAGGCCCATTACGGGCTCGTCGTCCAGGTGGGTAATATAGTCTCCGGCCTTCATACCTGCGTTAAAGGCCGGGGTGTCGTCGATCGGCGAGACGACCTTGACCAGCCCATCCTCCATCGTGACTTCGATCCCCAGCCCTCCGAATTCGCCACGTGTTTGTACCTGCATTTCACCGAAATCGTCTTCGTTCAGATAGGAGGAATGCGGGTCGAGGCTGACCAGCATGCCGTTGATCGCATTTTCGATCAGCTCCTTATCCGCGACATCGTCGACATATTGTTCCCGCACTCGTTCGAAAACGTCCCCGAAAAGGCTTAGCTGGCGATAAGTGTCGTCCTGGTTCGGAGCGTTCTGGACGACCGGTTGCTCTCCCGCCATGCGGGGCTCGTCCTGTGCCGGGGCGGGCGAGGCGATCGCCAGAAGAGCCAGAAAGGGCACGAAGGTCCAGAAAACGGATTGTAGGGGAAAGCGCATCACCGGGTTCCTTGTCACGAAGATATTTATGTCACTTTTTCAATTCAGAGAATTTCTGCGACGGGTCGACGGGGTGCCCCTGACGCCGCAGTTCGTAATATAACGCGGGAGATCCGCGAGGAGAAGAAGAAGCTGGCATTTTTCCCAAAGGTTCTCCGGACGAGACGCTTTCTCCCACGGCGACGCTGATTTCGTCAAGCCCCGCGATCAGGCTGTGGTAAGTATCACGGTGTTCCAGAATGACCATTTGTCCATAGTTCTTAAACATCCCGGCAAATCGAACAACTCCGCCCATTGGCGCGGTAACCAAAGCCCCCGGTGCCGTTTTGATATGAATCCCCATGCTTTTCGCGCCGATGGAATCGGCCTGGCCGTAGCCGACAGCCACGATTCCCGGCACGGGCAGGCGAGAGCCACCATCTGCAGGAATCACGACCCGCGCGGTTTTTTCACGCTCCCGGGATTCGGCTTCCAGACGGGCGATGAACTCTTTCAGATTTTGCGCTTCGCGGGACAGGCGTTCGATCGCCTGTTTTTTGTGGGTAAGATCCGTTTGCGTCCGGGCATAGAGATCCTGACGGGTTCGGAGCAAAGTCTGCATGCGTTTTTCTTTCGCAGCCAGGCTATCATGCGTTTCCGTTTCGCGCGTGCGCGCGTCTTTTAAATCCGTTTCGAGAACGTCAAGACGCGTCAGATCAGCCGAAAAACCGGCCGCACGATCTTGCAACGCCGGCAGAGAATCTTCCAAAAGCATTGCGCCGCGGGCTGTCTCGAGAGGAGCGCCGGGACGCGCCAGAACGGCCTCCGGCGGCAAACGTCCCAGACGCGTCAGGGCCAGGATCATATCCGCCATAGCGGCATAGTCCTTTTCGATTTTGTCGGATAAAAGCGCTTTTTCGTCTTCGAGTGCAGCAATTTTCTGGTTCAAATGCGCCAGAGCAGATTCGTTCTCCTGAATCGAACGAGCCAGTTTAACCAGATCCGTTTTGGTTTGCTTGAGAGTCAAATCGGTGTCTTTTAATGTTTGTTCCAGCGCGCTTTTGCGGTCTTTTTCAGATTCTATCCGTTTTTCCAGGACATCCAGCGTTTCGGCCTTGCGGGCCGGCAAGGGCGGCGTTTGCGCGTAAACCAGGCCGGAAAACGGTAACAGAACGATCCAAAAAAGAAAAAAACGGCAGCACGCAAACATGGCCGTTTTTAACACGAACTTATTCCCGGTGATAGGGGTGGCCGGTGATAATCTGGCGCGCGCGATAAATCTGCTCGGCCAGCATCACCCGGGCGAGCATATGCGGCCATGTCTGCGCGCCGAAGGACAAAAGACAATCGGCTTTTTGGCGCAAGGAATCGGACAGGCCGTCCGCGCCGCCGACCAAAAACTGGAACCGGCCGGTTCCTTGGGCGCAAAGCGTTTCGATTTTTTTCGCAAAGGCTTGGCTTGTCAGAGTTTTCCCCCGCTCGTCGAGAACGAACAAAAACGCGCGCGAATCTATTTTTTCGAGGATTTTAAGTTCCTCTTCGGCGGCTTTGCGCGGAACGATCTCGTGTAAGGTCAGGGCCGGTCCAAGCCGGGCCGCATATTCTTGCCACAGGGGGGAAAACGGGCCATCCTTCATACGGCCGACGGCGATAATTTCGGCGGCGAACATTTGTCTCTTGCCCTGCTATGCGGAGGAAGACATCCCGGCTTCGCTCTCGCTCGTCGTTATCACGACGGGAATGCGCCACATTTTCTCGATATTATAGAACTCCCGGACCTCCGGGCGGAACAGGTGGACGATCACGTCTCCGGCATCGACGATGACCCAGTTTCCCTGGTCTTCTCCTTCCATACGGATCCCGCGGCAACCAGCCTCCTTCAAACGGTCGGTCAGTTTCTGCGCCATGGCAGAGACCTGCCGGGAGGACGTCCCCGAAGCGACGATCATATAATCGGCCAGGCTGCTCTGGCCGCGCAGGTCGATTGCCTCTATATCCTGGGCCTTGTCGCCGTCCAGCGACTCGGTAATCAGGGTTTTCAACGCGTCCGGGTCCAACGGACCCCCTGTTTTATGATGATGGTTTAAAATGGCTTTTCTCTCCTTTGTCAGGGGGTTAAGCAAAAACACAAAAAAGCGCCGCAGCCACCCCGGCCGAAGCGCGTTCTCCAAGCGTTTCCTTACGAAACAGACAATGTATCGTTAAACAGATGTTCAACGGAGGTGTAGCCTCCCTTTTCTTTCATTTATTATAAAAAATAAACTCACACCTTCATTATACGTGCTTTATGTTTCTGTGACAAGTTCCTGCCAATTATTCAGGGTTTTTCTATCGACCGACCAAGAAGATAATGCACCGGATAAATTGACATTTTCGACACAGCTTTTAGAGTGTCGGCTTGTTGCAAACAAGAGAAAGAAGAACACGATGAATCGTCCCTCCGGCCGCAGCGCCGATTCCCTGCGCGCGGTGACGTTGATCACCGGCTACGCAAAGCACGCGGAAGGCTCTTGTCTGGCGCAATTCGGGGACACGCACGTGCTGTGCACGGCCACGATCGAGG
>JAGRJZ010000195.1 GCA_020442505.1 Alphaproteobacteria bacterium
CGTCTTTCAAAATAGCGCGCGCAATGGCGATCCTCTGACGCTGCCCGCCGGAGAGCTTCACTCCCCGTTCGCCGACATGGGCGTCCAGCCCGCGGCGGCCGTGGCTGTCCGTGAGCGTTTCGATAAACACATCCGCCCGGGCGCGGCGCAGGGCTTCGTTGATCCGGGAATCCGTGGCGTCGGGCGCGCCGTAGGTCACGTTGTCCCGGATCGAGCGGTGCAACAGAGAGGTATCCTGCGTCACGACCGCGATCTGGCGGCGAAGCGAATCTTGCGTGACGGCGGCGATATCCTGTCCGTCGATCAGGATTTTTCCGCCCTCCAGATCGTACAGGCGCAGCAGCAGACTCACCAGCGTGCTTTTCCCCGCGCCGGACGGGCCGATCAGACCGAGTTTCTGCTCCGCCGGGATGGCGAGGCTCAGATCGTCGATGATCCCGGTTTTCTTCCCGTAGTGAAAGGCGATGTTCTGAATTGTCAACGCGCCGTTCGTTACTTTTAAGTCCGCAGCGTTCGGCCGGTCGGTGATGGAGAGCGGCTGGGAAATCGTCTTGATCCCGTCATCGACGATCCCGATATTTTCGAAAATCGTCGTCAGTTCGGACATGATCCAGCCGGACATCCGCGTAATCTGGAGCAACAGAGGCAGCGCCATCGCGATCGTCCCGGCCGTGATCGCGCCTTGCCCCCAAAGATACAGCGCCACCGCCGCGGAAGAGACCAGCATGACATGATGGATCAAAGAGAGCAGGGAGCGCATGATCCAGATGAGGCGTTCTCTTTTCTCAAAAGACCTCGCATGCTTGTGCATGGATTTGAGCGTATAGCGGTCTTCGTTCTCTTTGCGGGCAAAGAGTTTCACGGTCAGAATATTGGTGTAGCTATCTGTAATTTTACCGATCAGGTCGCTGTAATCGTCGGCATTTTGCTCCGATTGGCGGCGGATGCGGGGAATGAAAAAGCGTAAAATTCCCATATAGGTGAGCAACCACAAGAGCGCCGGAATCGTGAGGAGCACATTGGCCTGGAACAGCAGGATAAACGTCGTCCCGGCAAAGGTGATGACGTACCAGAGGGCTTCGATCCCGCGCTCGACGACGGAGCGGACGGCATAGGGCGTTTGACTGAGTTTATTCGCGATCCGTCCGGCGAAGTCGTTATGAAAGAAAGAAACGCTTTGTTGGAGGACGTACCAATGACTCTGACGGCGAATTTTAGGGGCGAAGCGCGGCATGAAAATCGTAAGCAGCCAGTAATGCAGCGCCGATTCGATGGGAATGATAACCGCGATCACAAACGCCGCGAACAGGAAAAAGGATTTCTGTTCGGTCCAAAGGCTCTCCCAGTCTTTGGCTTCGCCGATCCGGTCGATGATCTGGCCTACAAACCACGGCAGGCTGACGTCGAACAACGCGGCGAGCATGTTTCCGATCGCGAGCGCAATCAAAACCCCTTTGATCTGTCCCATATATTTCAGGAAAAATCGCCCCAGCGTTTTCGGGGGCGTGGGGTCCGGGGGCAGGGCCTCTATGTCGATCCAGCGGGACGTATCGAACAACTTCATCCCGTCAACCCCACCAGACCTCTGGCGAATTCGACCGGGTGGAAGGATTGCAGATCCTCGGCCTGTTCGCCGACGCCGACCAGATTGATCGGCAAACCGAATTCGTCGGCCAGCGCCACGACCACACCACCGCGGGCGGAGCCGTCGAGTTTCGTGACCACGAGGCCTGTGACGTCCACCATGTCCTTAAACGTTTTGACCTGTTCATGCGCGTTCTGGCCCGTTGTCGCGTCGAGGACCAGCAAGACGGCGTGGGGCAGGGATTCGTCCTGTTTTTTCAAAACGCGTACGATTTTCTCCAGCTCGGCCATCAGGTTGGCTTTGTTATGGAGGCGACCGGCCGTGTCGATGAACAGC
>JAGRJZ010000196.1 GCA_020442505.1 Alphaproteobacteria bacterium
AGCTGGACCGCAAGGTCGGCGAGGCGATCGATATCTACGTGAACAACCGTCTGGTCGCTCGCGGCGAGGTCGTCGTGGTCGAAGATAAATTGGGCGTGACGATGACTGAGATCGTCAAGTCGGATAGAAGTTAAAACCATAATGGTATGCCCCTGAGGCGTCGGAAAGGACTTGTTTTATCATGGCGATGGACGATTCGGACAAGGACCAGGAAAGCGGCGGCGCAAATGTAACGATCAGCATCGTTCCGCCCCGTGTCGCACTCGATTTTGCGACTATTATCGGGCTTATTTCTGCGGTCGGACTTATTCTGGCGGCCATCGCCATGGGGCATAGCAACGCCAATTTCTTTAACGGTCCTTCTTTTATGATCGTCATATTGGGGACGATCGCCGCCACGGCGATTTCCTATTCTCCGGCCGAGATGGCCAAAGCCTGGTTTGTGATGGGGAAAACGGTTATTCGTCAGGTTCGTCATCCGTCCCAAATGGCGCGGCAGTTGCTCGATATCGCGGTTCTTGCAAGAAAGAAGGGGATCCTCGCGCTTGCCGGAGCCGAGCGTGAATTAAAAAAAGACCCGTTCCTGGGGCGGGCCGTTCAGCTTGTGACCGACGGGTATAGTCCGGAGGATATCCAGCGTATTTTGTCTCAGGAGATCGATTCCGTCGTGGAACGCCATCGCCGAGGGGCAAGCATTCTCCGCCGGGCGTCCGAAGTCGCGCCCGCCATGGGGTTGATCGGGACGCTGGTGGGGCTGGTGCAGATGCTGGCCCAGCTGGACGATCCCGCGACGATCGGTCCGGCCATGGCCGTGGCGCTTTTGACGACCTTCTACGGCGCTATCCTGGGGACGGTTATCATGGCCCCCATGGCTGCAAAACTCGAGCGCAATTCAAACGACGAGGCGCTGATTAAAAATCTGGTTTTGACAGCTATGGTTGCGATCTCAAACCAGGAAAACCCCCGTCGTCTTGAAATTATCCTGAACAGCGAGCTGCGCCCCGGCGATCAGATCCGCTATTTCGATTAGACGACCGGGTTACGCCTCGCTTTTCGGCAAAGAAAAATAAAACGTGGTGCCGTTGCCCAAGGTTGAATCACACCATATCCGGCCGTCGTGATTCTCGACGATACGCTTGCACATCGCCAGACCGATTCCGGTTCCCGGATAGTCTTTACGGGTATGAAGACGCTTAAAGGGAACAAAAATCTGGTCCTGGTATTGAGGGTCGATCCCGATTCCGTTGTCCTTGACGAAGAACAGCCATTTTTCCCCTTCATCCTGCACACCCATGTGGATGATACGTTCTTCTTTGTCGCTGTATTTCAAGGCGTTTCCGATAAGGTTTTGATACAGACGGACAAGCTGAACCGGGTTGGCGGCAACCAACGGAAGATTGTCCTCATCGATCGTAATTGTCGTTTTTCGGGTTTTGATATCCTCTGTCAGATTGGCAAGGGCGGTTTGTATGGCATCATAAACGGAGATCTCGTCGTACGCGTTTTCCTCGCTGCCAAGTCGCGAATAATCCAGAAGGTCGGAGATAAGCCCGCGCATATGACGAGCCGAAGCCTGGATGTTGCCGAGATAGCGGAGCCCTTCCTGATCAAGAGTCTTGCCGTAGTCCTCTTGAATAAATTCACTGGATTTTGTGATGATACGAAGCGGTTCCTGCAAATCGTGAGCGGCGACGAAAGCAAAACGCTCCAATTCCGTATTGGAGCGCAATAATTCCTCTTCCGTTTTTTTCAATTCTTCGATTTCACGGATATCCCGGATAATACCGGTAAAGAATTGCGTGCCGTTGATGGTTAGTTCGCTAACCGACAGATCGATCGGGAAAATCGTTCCGTCTTTATGACGTCCTTCGACCTGCCGGCCGATTCCGATGATCTTTTTCTGACCCGTTGCCAGATAATGCGACAGGTACTGATCATGTTCATCGTGATACGGCGCGGGCATCAGAACGTTCACGTTTTTTCCCATGATTTCTGGCGTTTCGTAACCAAAAAGTTTTTCACATGCTGTGTTGAAGTCCTTGATTCGACCCTCGTCATCGATAACAACGATTCCGTCTACCGTGTTGTCGAGAACGGCTTGCAGGTATTTCTTGTTGCGCTGGGAGACAATATCCGTCGTGCGTTTCCAGTAAATCAGAACACTGATGAACCAGATCGTTGCGATCGTGATGAACCGGTTTGTAACAAGCTCTTGCGTCATATATTCAGGCGGCAGGATAAGAAAGCGCCATGTCGTAAAGAAGGTCGTAATGGCGGCAAAAATAAACACCATCCCCGGGGCCGGAAACCACAGGCTGCAAAAAAGCAGAGGAATGTAAATAATGCTCGCGTTAACGTCGACCGGCACGATTAAATCCGCCTGAAGCGCCAGAAAACACATGACCGCCGGAACCCAGAAGGGAATCTTGGCCTTATCGGCTTTCTGCGCCGACCATGAAAGGGAAAGCAGACCCATTCCGAGGGTCATATTAGACAGCGCCGTATGGAGGGACATGCGGGTTTGGCTTCCCCAGGCATAGGCCTGTTCGACGGATTGAAGGTGGCCGCCCAGCGCATGTGCCCCGAGCGCAAAGATAAAAAAGCCCGTAAAGTCGATAAAGGCATTGCGA
>JAGRJZ010000197.1 GCA_020442505.1 Alphaproteobacteria bacterium
AGCAGCTCGACATGGAATCGAACGGAAAAAGCGTGGACCGGAACGGGCGTCCGGTGGCCTATGAAACAGGCCCCGTCGTGTTCGGCGAACCCGGAACGAATGGCCAGCACGCGTTTTACCAGCTGATTCACCAGGGCACGGCCTTTATTCCCTGCGATTTTATCGCGCCACGCGAAAGCCCGTCCCCGTACGACAACCATCACCAGATCCTGCTTGCCAACATGATCGCCCAGGGACAGGCTCTGATGACGGGGCGGGATCTTGCGCACTCTGACAACGACCGGCAAAAGGTTTTCCCCGGCAACCGGCCGTCTTCGACCATTCTGCTGGACCGGCTGGACGCCTACCACCTGGGCCAGCTCATCGCGCTTTACGAACATAAAGTCTTCGTGCAGGGAATTATCTGGCATCTCAACAGTTTCGACCAATGGGGCGTGGAATTGGGCAAAACCGTCACCAAAGGGATCCTGGAAGACATGGCGGCCGGTCGCTCGAATATTCCCCTGGCGCAGGAAATTTTGTCCTGAAATTCATAAAATTTTAGATAAATTCAGGCTACAATGGCAGGATGACATCCCCTTTGCGTGATATTTGGGAGCAAAACTAATGGGCGGCCCCCCGAAGGAAACCGACCTGGAACGGCTGGAGCAGGCCGATCTGGACGATATCATCCGAAAGCACGCGGACTTCGTCCACGGGATTCGGGGCGGCGCCCGCGCGGTCGTAAAGTTTAAAGACCTCACCCGGCTTGACTTCAAGGGCGCGGATCTTTCCCAGGCCGATTTTACCGGCTCGATCCTGAGCGAGGCGAATTTGACCGGCGGCACCTTCCGCGGCACCTCTTTTTTCGCTTGCGATATGCGACATGCGGATCTGGAGGGCGCTTGCTTCTCCCGGGCCGACTTCCGGGGCGCCTACGTCATGGGCGCGAATCTGGCCGGCGCGGACCTGAAGGGCGCGGATTTGCGCGAGGGAAAAGTCATGGAACGCGGCAAACAAGGCGTATTGGAAAACCGAGTCGCCGATACCCGGGGCGCGGGCGCCCATAAAACCGTGTTCGCGGGAGCCAACCTAACAGAAACGGACATGTCGGGCTCGCGCGCGCACGCGGCCGACTTCACGGATGCCGATCTGGCCGGGGTCGTCGTAAAGGACGCTGATTTCAGCGGGGTCGATTTTTCGGGCGCGAACCTCTCGGCCGCGGATTTTACCGGATCGAATCTGGAGGGCGTCAACATGCACGCCGCGATCATGAGCGGCACCGTCCTGCACATGACGGAAACAACAGGCGCGAATTTCTCCGAAGCGCTGACCGACGTGACGGCGGGCCAGAAATTCGAGGAAAACGAAAAGCCCCTTTCGGCTTTGCTGGCCGATCATACGGCGTGGATCGCGACTGCGGGCCGCAAGGGCGAGCGCCTGGACCTCAGCGGATACGACATGCGCGGGGTCGTTGATTTGTGGCAATATCCGCTGACGGCGGTCAAGGCGATCGGCGCGACCTTCCTGCACCAGAACCTGCACCGGATCGAAATGCAGAGCGCCCTTTTGGACCGGGCGGATTTCCGGGACGCGGGTCTGGCCGGGGCGGATTTGCGCGGATCCTCTCTGAAGGGGGCGATGATGACCCGCGCGGACCTGTCGGAGGCCCAAGCCGGGCCGTTGCGATTCACGGATGAAGACGGCAGCACATGGCTCCAGCGTATTAATCTGGCCGGCGCCAACATGCGCTACGCGATTTTGCGCGGGGCGGATTTCCGGGACGCGATCATGACGGGGGTCGATTTATCCTACGCCGTTTTGATCGATTGCGACCTCCGCCGCGCGGACCTCAGCGGTGCCATTCTCGACGGCGCGGACCTCAGCGGCGCGCTCCTGCAAGGCACCACCATCAGCGGCAGACACCGGGGGTAGACGAAAATTCAAAAAACGGGCCTACCATCCACCCG
The DNA here is from genome assembly GCA_020442505.1 of Alphaproteobacteria bacterium. GTDB lineage: Bacteria > Pseudomonadota > Alphaproteobacteria > Micavibrionales > Micavibrionaceae > JACKJA01. The sequence continues at coordinate 1,950 of JAGRJZ010000197.1, forward strand.
CCACTCTGGCGTAAGCGACCTTATTTATTCGCTTCGATCCACTCCGAAAACTGCGCCTTGGGCATCCCGCCGACGCGGGTGTCGACGACCTGGCCGCCCTTGAACATCATGAAGGTCGGAATCCCGCGAACGCCGTAACGCGTCGGGGCGTGGGGGTTCTGGTCGATATTGACCTTCGCGACCTTGACCGCGCCCTCGTACTGCCCTGCGATTTCGTC
>JAGRJZ010000198.1 GCA_020442505.1 Alphaproteobacteria bacterium
GGGGTTTGTTCGGCGTGCTTTATCGCGATAGAGAGGTTATGGCACAAAGAAATTCTTATGCCAAAAAAAGCTCTACTGCGCGGCCGGGACGGGTACGCCCTCGTCTTTGTACTGGCTGAGCTTGTTGCGCAGGGTGCGGATGGAAATGCCCAGAATATTCGCCGCATGGGTCCGGTTGCCCAGGCAATGCGCCAGCGTGCCGATGATCATGTCCCGCTCGACATCCGCGATCGGCCGGCCGATCAGGGATTCCACCGCGCCGGGATTTTGGAGGGCCGGTCGCTCCGTTTCCTCCTTCGGGCGGGAGGGTGGCGAGAGCGGGGGGTGGCTTCCCGCGTCCAGAAACACCGCGTCCGGTTCGATCTCCTCCGCCGCGGAAATCAAAATCGCCCGGTGCATGGTGTTCTCCAGCTCCCGGATGTTTCCTCGCCAGAGAGCGGTTTGCAAGGCGTTCGCGGCTGCGGCCGAGATGTCCTTTTTCGCGATTCCGTTGGCGTCGGCGTATTTGTCGGCGAAGAACTGCGCCAGCTTCACGATGTCGGACGGGCGCTCGCGCAAGGCGGGCAGGGGAATATTGACGACGTTCAACCGGAAGTACAGGTCTTCCCGAAACTGGCCGTCCCGCACGGCCTGCATCATATCGCGGTTCGAGGTCGCGATGATACGGACGTCGACTTTGACCGGGTCGTTCGCGCCGACCCGGGTGATTTCCCGTTCCTGCAACGCGCGCAGGAGCTTCGCCTGAAGCGCCGGGTGCATTTCGGTAACCTCGTCCAACAGAAGCGTGCCGCCGTGGGCTTCCTCGAACTTGCCGATCCGCCGGGCGGTCGCCCCGGTGAAGGCGCCTTTTTCATGGCCGAACAATTCCGATTCCAACAAAGTTTCGGGAATTGCCGCGCAATTCAGCGCGATGAAGGGGCCGCCGGTTCGCCTGGATTTCCGGTGGATGTACTGGCTCATGACCTCCTTCCCGGTTCCGGATTCGCCGGTGATCAGGACGGTCGCCTCCGAGGGGGCGATTTTGTCAGCCAGCGCGACGATCTTTCCCATGGCCGGGTCGTCGGCGATCATGGCGCTGTGATCCTCGGTTACGGCTGCCAGGATGGCGGCGATCAGATCCGCGTCCGGCGGCAGCGGAACATATTCCCTGGCGCCGTCGGCGATCGCCTTGACCGCGCCGCGCGTGTCGTTGGTCCCGATCCCGCACGCGATAACCGGGATGTGAATCCGTTCTTTTTCAAGATCTTTGATGAAAGCACCGATATTTTGTTTGATATCGACCATGGCCAGATCGGCGCCCTTGCCGTTGCGCAGCGCGCCGAGCGCCTCGACCGTGTCCTCACAGTGGATGACCTTCGCGCCGCGTTGCAGGGCGATTTTGCCGGCCGTGCTGATATGGCCTTCCAGCTGTCCAACGATCATCAGGCGCATGAAAACCGCTCCTCTCCCTTGCATCCTCTCAAGGAGTCTTAACGGAAGGCGGAAGGCGACGCAAGGGAATCGTTTTCAGGCCGTCCCCTACAGTTTTTCGACCTGACCGTATTCAAGCTCAACCGGCGTGGCCCGGCCAAAGATAGAGACGGACACCTTGAGCTTGCCTTTTTCCTCGTCCACTTCCTCGACCAACCCGTTGAAGGAGGCGAACGGTCCGTCCGTGACTTTGACTTCCTCGCCTATGTCGAACAGAATCGCCGGGCGCGGTTTTTCGATTCCTTCCTGAATCTGGTTCAGAAGACGCGCGGCGTCCTTCTCCGTGACGGGGGATGGTTTGTTCCCCGCACCCAGAAAACCGGTGACTTTGGGCGTGTCCTTGATCATGTGCCAGACTTCGTCGTCCAGTTCCAGCTTCGCCAGCACGTAGCCCGGGAAAAATTTCCGTTCGGCTTGCACGCGCTGGCCCCGGCGGACTTCCATGACTTCCTCCGCAGGGACCATGATCTCGATCACCTTGCTTTCCAGCCCCTGTTTGCGGGCCTTTTCCATGATGGCTTCGGCCACCTTGTTTTCGAACCCGGAATAAACGTGCAAGACGTACCAGCGTTGTGCCATTGTTTTACTCTCCAGCTAATATTTTGTATTTCAAACGCCCCAAAACACTTACATCCCCAGCCCCAGAATCAGCTTCACGACGAAGGACATGACCTGATCGGCGAAAAACAAGAACAGCGCCGCGATCGTGACCATGATAAACACGGCGACGGTGCTGGTGGTCGTCTCCTTGCGGGACGGCCAGGTGACCTTTTTCATTTCGGACCGGACCTGGCGGATATATTCGGTTGGCGATGGTTTTGCCATGGCTGTGTGCCTCAATCTTTCTGTCTTCGCGACCTCAGGCAACAGGTTCGTAACGTGGCCCGGGCCAGGAGAAACAAACCGTATTGTCAGGAGGAGCCTTCTCTATACCCGAAACAGCCGGCGAATACCAGAGAAAAAATCCATGCGTCCCGAACGAGAATTTGGTATGACTCCGAAGGATCAAAAGCTCCGCGGGAAAAAGTGCATGACGGATAAGACTTCAAAGTTATCACCCATTCGTGCGGCCGTTATCGGCCACCCCGTCGGGCACAGCCTGTCGCCGCTGATCCATCGTCACTGGATCACGACATACGGTTTGTCGGGGTCGTATGACGCGATCGACGTCGCACCGGCGGAACTGGCGACCGGCATCGCGTCGTTCGTCGCCGAGGGTTATGCGGGTTTTAACGTCACCGTGCCCCACAAACAGGCCGTCATGGCGCTGTGCGATACGTGCGACCCCGCGGCCCGGGCGATCGGGGCGGTGAACACGGTCGTCATAAGCGGGGGAAAACCGCACGGCCGGAACACCGACGCGGCGGGCTTTATCATGAATCTCAAGGAATCTCTCCCGGGTTTTTCGTTCACGGACGCCCGGGCACTTGTGCTGGGCGCCGGGGGGGCGGCGCGGGCCGTTGTCTACGGCTTGCAACAGGAGGGCGTCTCCGCGATCCGCGTGACGAACCGGACGGCCGAGCGGGCGCAGGCTTTGGGCGACGATTTCGGTCTGGAGGTCGTTTCGTGGGATGAAAAGGAAGCCGCGCTGAGCGATGTGACGCTGCTTGTCAATACGACGGCGCTGGGCATGACCGGCCAACCGTCTTTGACGCTCGATCTTTCGGCGCTTGCGCCGGGGGCGGCCGTTTACGATATCGTCTATAAGCCGTTGATGACCCCCTTGCTCTGTGCGGCGAAAGACCGTGGCAACCCGATCGTCACGGGAATCGGCATGTTGCTCCATCAGGCCGGGCCTGCCTTCGAAGCCTGGTTCGGGATCGCGCCCGCCGTCACCCCGGCCTTGCGCCGGACCGTGGAGGAGGCCGCCCGATGATCGTGATCGGCCTGACGGGCTCTATCGGTATGGGAAAATCGACCGCGGCTCGCTTGTTACGAGAGATGGGCGTCCCGGTTCACTGTGCGGACGAGGTCGTCCATGATCTGCTCGCGCCGGGGGGAAAGGCCGTTCGGACGGTGGCCCGACTTTTCCCCGAAAGCCTGAACGCGCAGCGCCACGCGATCGACCGGACTATTCTGGGGCGCATCGTCTTCGGAGACCCGGCCGCGCGGGAACGGCTCGAGGGCGTG
>JAGRJZ010000199.1 GCA_020442505.1 Alphaproteobacteria bacterium
CGCCGGTTTCCTCACAATAGCCGTATTCGCCCTCTTCCACCCTCTCGAGCGCGCTGTTAATTTTATTGATCAACTTGCGTTCCCGGTCCCGGGTACGCAGCTCCAGCGCGTGATCCGTCTCGGCCGAAGCGCGATCGGCCAAGTCCGGTTTTTGCAATTCGGTTTCTTGCAAGGTGTTCTGAATGGTCTCGGACGATTCTTTCAGCAAGTCCTGCCGCCAGGCCAAAAGCTTCAGGCGGAAATATTCCAGCATCATGGGATTCATGTAATCGCCTTTGTCCTGGATGGGATCATAATCAGGGGGAACGATAACGCTGTTTTCGGATGTCATATGCTTTTCCTCCGGCGTGTAGAGACCAATAAACGCCGGAGGACTATAAGGATTCCTGCCCCCCCAGGCAAGCGGAAAAGTAACGGGAAAAAACTTATCCCGGGGGGAAAAGCGGGGCTGACACACCGCCGCAAAGCCTGTTATTCTTCCGCGTATGAAGATCGCAACATGGAACGTTAACTCTCTGAAGGCTCGGAAAGAACACGTCTTGCGCTGGCTGGCGGAGAACAAACCGGCGGTGCTGATGATTCAGGAACTGAAAGGCACGGATTTCCCGACCCAGGATATCGAATCCGCCGGATACCACGCCGCCTTCGTCGCGCAAAAGGCCTATAACGGCGTTGCGATTCTCTCCCGCGTAGCGCCGGAAGTCGTTTGCGACCGGTTGCCGGGGGACGATTCCGATGATCAAGCCCGCTATCTGGAGGTTACGATCAACGGGATCCGCCTGATCAATATCTACGCGCCGAACGGCAACCCGGTGGACTCGGAGAAGTTTTTATACAAACAAGCATGGCTCGCGCGCCTTAAGAACCGTCTGACAAGCCTGCGGGCCGGGCACGTGCCCTTTCTGGTGGGGGGGGATTTCAACATCATCCCGGCGGACGGCGATTGCCACGACCCGAAGGCTTGGTCTGGCGACGCCCTGTTCCGGCCCGAAAGCCGGGCAGCTTT
>JAGRJZ010000200.1 GCA_020442505.1 Alphaproteobacteria bacterium
ATCCTGTCCCGGATCCAGACCGATTCCGAGGGGCGGGCCCAGGCGGACGGGCAGGGGGCTGAGGGAGCCGTTGTTCAGCTTGTTCCTGACGCGTCCCATCGGCAAAACGTTGCGCTGTCCCTCGTGCAGGAAAAAGAAGACGACGAGCAGGGCGAAAGCGATCCTTTGGCGGTCTTGTACGGGGATTTATTGGCGACGTCTTTATCTAACGATCCGGCGGCGGTTCCTCAAGAGGAATCCTTTCTTGAGGCTGTGACAAGTCTGTTCCGGGGCTTGCCGGTTGAGAGTCGTCCGCAGGTTGTCGCGTTGCCCCCCGGGGCGGTACGCGAGACGATTGCCCGTTTTCTGGAAGAGAGCAAGGACACCATCACGACGTCTGCGGATGCGGGCGCGGCATCGCCGCTTTTGATCGCGACAGGCAAAACGCCTGAAGATCTGCGCACGTTCTTTGACCAGATTGTACACGAAACGAAAACCGGCAAGACGTATATCGCGGGGCTTGTGAAGCTTCTTCCGCCCGAGGCCGATCGGGCAACGGTCTTTGCGCCGGGGATTCTGATTCTGCCGACGGTTCAGAAGACAGGAGCGCCGCTAAAGGGAACCCGCCCGGCGGAGACGTTGTCCGGGGCGGAGGGGACGTCACTGCCGTCCTCCGGCGGTGCGGAAGCGGCAAAAGCCGGCCCGTCCGCGGGTCACGACTTTTTCAGCGTTGGTCAATTGAACGCTCTTCTGGGCGGGGGGGATTCGGCTTTTTCCGCCGCAGAGGAATCGGAGGAGTCTTTGCCCCGCGGATTTGAACGGATCTTGAAAATCCTCGAAACGGCCCAGCAGAAAGGAAACGCTTTCGCGGGCTCTGAGAAGAGCGAGAACGCTGGACAGGGAAAGCTTTCCCCGGGGTTGAGCGCGATTCCCGCCCAGGCGGGCTTTCTCTCTCCGGCCGGCGCGCAGGGGCTGTGGACGGAGGGGGGCGACTGGGACTCTCTTTTTCCTGATGGCGCTCACTGGCGGGCCGATGGCGGCGCAGCCCCGGGGACCATGCTGACGACATCTTCGTTGACCAGCCTTTCAACCCATGTCGCGCAGGCAGGACAACTGCACCCGGCGACCCAAACGATCGCGGCGACGGTTCAGAAAGCCGCCGGGAGCGGGGAAAACAAGGCTCTGACTCTGGATCTCGATCCGCCCGATCTTGGCCGGGTGCGGGTACGGCTGGAATTCGGCAAGGACAAAACCATGAAGGCGCATCTTCTGGTGGAAAAACAGGAAACCTGGCTGATGCTTCAACGCGACGCGCACCAGCTGGAACGGGCGCTCCAGGGCAGCGGACTCGACACGGACCAGGGTGGGTTGAGCTTTGAACTGGCCCAGGACGGGAACCTTTTCGGCCAGAACGGGGACGGTCGCGGCAACCAGGGCGAATACTATGGCGGCGCCTCCCGCGGCGATGGGGAGGATAACGCGGTCGATATCATTCAGGCAAGCGTGAACTGGTCGATCGACCCGGAAACAGGTCTGACACGTTATGATTTGCTTGTATAGGAAAGAGGAGAAAAAACAATGGCATCCGACGTATCTTTGACATCTGTTTTGAATAGCGCGCAGCGAACGGAGCAGCAATCCGTGGCGCTGGCCCAGGATTTTACCGACTTCCTGACGCTCCTGACCACGCAGCTGCAAAACCAGGACCCGCTCTCCCCGATGGATTCGACGGAATTCACGAACCAGCTCGTCCAGTTCTCCCAAGTCGAACAGGCCATCAACCAGAACCAGAAGCTGGACGACATGCTGGCATTGCAACTGGGGAGCATCTCTTCTGTCGCGTTGGGCTATGTCGGTCTCGACGTCAGCTATCGCGGCAGCGAATTCGCCTTTGACGGCCAGGACCCGGTCAAGATCAACTATTCTCTGGGCGAGGACGCGTATAGCGCAAAGATCAATGTCTTTGACGAGCGCGGCAGTCTTGTCTACACCGCCGACGCGCCAAAATCATCCGGTTCTCATGAAATCACGTGGGACGGTTCCCATATGGGCGGCGGCTTTGTGGAGGAGGGGACCTATTCCGTCAGCGTCGACGCCTTCGATCCGGAGGACAACCTGATCGACACGGCTACGGTCGTATCCGGGCGCGTTCGGGGGATCGAATCCCAAAACGGGGTGATTTATCGACTGGTCGGGGAACGGGCGGTGCCGCTCAACTCGATCATCAACGCGACGGTTCCGCCGGAAACGGGGTCCCCAGCGGAAGACGCGCTTTTAGAAGAAACACAAGGAACAGCTTAACCCAAGGAGGTGGAAAATGAGTTTATTCGGTGCATTATATACGGGCGTATCGGGGCTGGGCGCGCAAGCGCAGTCCACGGCGATGATCTCCAACAACATCGCCAACATCAACACGACGGGCTTTAAACGCTCGGAAGCCAGCTTTTTCTCGCTGGTGACGACGGAAGGGCGGCTGTCCACGTACTCTCCCGGCACGGTCTCTGTCAACCGTGTCCAGCGCGTCGATCAGCAAGGCCCGATCACGCAGACCTCTTCCTCGACGGATGCTGCGATTTCCGGAAACGGGATGTTTACCGTCAAGCGGAACGCGGACAGTTTGCAGGAGTTTCTGTACACGAGAAGCGGCTCGTTCAGCGAAGATTCTCAAGGGCTTCTGCGGAACACTGCCGGATTCGTCCTATACGCCTGGCCGATCGACGCCAATGGCGATCTGCCGGCCAACCAGGGGGACCTGACATCGCTTGTTCCCGCCGACGTGGCGTTTTTGGGCGGTCTGACCCGGCCGACCAGCACGGCGGAGCTGACGATTAACCTAGACGCCGAAAACGAGGGCGAATCCGACAAAACCCTCGCGGCGGCGTTGACGACGACCGCGCCGAGCTATTCCCGGGGGCTGACCGTCTTCGATTCTCTGGGGCAGGCGGAAACGTTGACTTTCGAGTTCACGAAGGTCTACGGCCCGCAGGCGACGATCGCCGGTAGCATCGAGGATCTGGTGGCGACGGATAACCTGGTCAATGATCTGGGTCTGAGCCCGGGGGATCAGTTCACCATCGCGGACGAAGTGCCCAATACGCTGACTTTGACCGTCGTTGCGGGGACTCCGGCCGCGGCGGGCGAGGTGCAGACCGTCAACGACATCCTGAACGAGATCAACAATTCCGGCTACAATATGGAAGCGTATCTCGGCAACGCCGGCGAGCTGATCGTACAGCAAACCGATTTCGTCGGCGGCGCGGCGCAGACCTTGACCGTTGCCAATGTCGGGGCGGGGACGGCCTTGACCGGTCTGGGAATCGCGCCCGGCGCGTATACGGGGGACGATCTGACGGGGGTTGACGCGATCAGCGGCGACAGCATCTATGACAACGGGGATCCGACGGATTCTCCCCCCTATAGTAACAGCGCGGGGACGGACTTCAACAGCTTCCCGACCTTCCAGTTCCTGCCCGGGGACACGCAATACAACTCTCGCGGCTGGTGGCAGATGAAGGTCATCCACCCCAACGGCAGCAAGCTCAGCAACGGTTTGCTCAACTTCAACGGGGACGGGACGCTGAACGCGATCGCCGATTCCGCCGGGGAAATCGGGGTCTCCCTGAACCAGATCGACTGGGGCAACGGCGCCGATCCGCAAAATATCAAGGTCGACGTCGAACGATTCAGCCAGTTCTCCGGGAATTTCGATACGATCTTCTCCGACCAGAACGGCGCGGAGCTTGGGCTGCGGACCGGTGTGGAGATCACGCGGGACGGATTCGTCGTGGCACAGTTCTCGAACGGGGCGACCGCGGATCTGTACAAAATCCCGCTGGTGACCTTCGCGAACGTGAACGGCCTTCAGGAAGTCTCCGGGACGGCCTATAGCGAGACCGAGGAATCCGGCGAGGAAAACCTGCGCGAGGCCGGAACCGGCGGCGCGGGCTTTCTGGAGCCCTCGACCGTGGAGACATCCAACGTCGATCTGGCCGACGAGTTCGCGAAGCTGATCATCGCCCAGCGGGCCTATTCGGCCAATACCAAGGTCATCAACACGGTCGACCAGATGACGG
>JAGRJZ010000201.1 GCA_020442505.1 Alphaproteobacteria bacterium
ATATTGCCGCAGATATTGATCGTCGCTCGTGATCTTGATGTTCGTTCCCGCGCGCCATGTCTGGTTAATGTCCCACCGGCCGTTCGCAAAAAGGTGCCCGCGAAACTCTTCGTCTTGCGGCACATCCCGCCCGGCGATGCTGTCGGTCCGCGAGGAATAGGTCGCGCTGCCGTCCAGTCTGATCTCCGCGTCCGTGAAGCGGTGCCGATATTCGGCCAGAGCGACCGGTGCCTTTTCCGTGGCCAGCATCGCCCCCACGGTCAAATCCCTGTTCGGCGCGATATCCCAGTAATAGCGCGGCGTGACGACCGTTCCCAGCTCGCTGTCGAAATTCAGGCCGGGGGTCAGAAACCCGCTTTTGCGCTTGATCTGGCCGTCCGGATGGGCCAGATAGGGCGTATAAAGCACGGGAATGCCGAAGAGCTCGAATTTCGCGTTTTTATAGCGAATCTGGTTGCGTTCCCGGTCATAGGTAACCTCGTCGGCCTTCAGGCACCAGCCAGGCGTTTCGCCCTCCTCCTGGCAATCGCAGGGGGTGTAGGATGCCGTCTGCATCACGATCGGGCCGTCCGGACGGGTTCGTTCCCCCGTCAGGGCCGTAAAGCGTCCCCCTTCCGCCAGCCGGGTTTCCAGTGTTTTGACGAAACCGGTGCGCATTTTGTCGGTCAGTTCCACTTCCTCGGCGAAATGGACGTCGCCGCTCGGCTCGTTCAGAACGACATGGCCGCGCGCGACGACGGTGTCCGTTTCCAGATTATAGCTGACTTCGTCCGCACGCAGAATGCGGCCCGCCTGAATCAGCTCCACATGGCCGCTGGCGGTGATGGTGCGAGTCGCCTCGTCGTGGGTCAGACTGTCCGCGGCAAGATCAACCGGCGCGGCATCGTCGCTCGTCGAGAGCGGGGCAGGAGCAGGAGATACTTGCGGGATAACGGGGATTTGCGGCGCTGGAGCCGGATCTGGACCATCCACACCGCCGTGATCACCGGGCGCGATAAGACCTAGGCTCTCGCTGCTGACGGTTCCCGGGCGGACGGTCCGGCCATAGGCCAGAGCGGCGGGGCGCAGGCCTTCCTGATCGCCGTAGCCGCTGGGTTCGTAGGCATAGACCGTCCCGGCCCCCGTCAGGAGGCTCAACAATAAGAAAACGAAAGCGACTCGGAGCCGTGAAAGCCAGACAGACATCATGCGGGAAATTCTGGCGGGCGCGTTCTGACAAGTCAAGAGGCTCAGCGCCTCAAAAACGCGGGAACGTCGTCCCCGAAACCGAGGACCTCTTCGTCGCTCGTCTCGCGCTCGCGGGGAGTCGTCCGACGGGGGGCCTGTCGCTCCTGTCTCTCCGGGCGCGGCCTTGAGTCCTGCGGACGCCTTTCCCGGGCGTCGGAGACGGTCTCGACCGGAATCGTTTTTTTGATCAGCTTTTCAATAAGATCGACGTATTTTCTGTCGTCGTCCGTAAAGAGAGTCCAGGCGCGTCCCTTCATGCCTGCGCGGCCGGTGCGGCCGATTCTGTGGACGTAATCGTCGGCATGGGTCGGCACATCGTAGTTGAACACGTGCGAGACCGCCGAAACGTCGAGCCCCCGTGCCGCCACGTCGGAGCACACAAGCAAGACGACCCCGCCATCCTTGAAGTCTTGCAGGGTCTTCGTCCGGACCGGTTGGGCCATGTCTCCGTGCAAGCCTGCAGCGGCGTGGCCTTGCTTTTTCAACCACGTCGCGAGCATATCCACGTCCCGTTTCCGGTTGCAGAAGATAAAGGCGTTTTTGACGTCTTCCCGCTCGATCAAGCTGTTGAGTGTTTCATTCTTTCTTCTGGGCGGGACGCTTACAAGAAATTGTTCGACCGTCTCCGCAGGCGAGGCCGGCGGCGCGACGGACACGCTTTTCGGATTGGACAGAAACCGATCGGCCAGTTTCTTGATCTCCGGCGGCATAGTCGCGGAAAACAAGAGGGTCTGGCGAATCGCAGGGACCAGCGAGACGATTTTCTCGATATCCGGGATAAAGCCCATATCCAGCATCCGGTCGGCTTCGTCGATCACGAGAATCTTGATGTCCCCCAGAAGAAGCGCTCCGCGTTCGAACAAATCCAGCAGGCGTCCGGGGGTCGCGATCAAGACGTCGACGCCCCGATCCAGCAGTTTCATCTGCTCGCCCATGGACTCTCCGCCGACCAGAAGCGCCTTGGTCAGTTTATGATACTTCCCGTAGGTATCGAAGTTCTCCGCTACCTGCGCGGCCAGCTCCCGCGTTGGGGCGAGAACCAGAGAGCGTGGCATGCGGGCCTTCGCCCGGCCGTCATGGAGGATCTCGATCATCGGCAGGGTAAAGCTCGCGGTCTTGCCCGTTCCGGTTTGCGCAAGGCCAACAACGTCTCGCGTCATCAAAATGGCCGGAATGGCTTTTTCCTGAATCGGCGTCGGCTGCGTATAGCCGCATTCGTGAATCGCCTTCAGGGTTTGCGGGCTCAAGCCCAGATCATCAAACAACATAGGGGTCTTCATAGCCTTAAGCGCCTCAAAACGCAACAAATCTTTTGTTTCCGGAACGGATTAGCGGTTAATATGTTTCCATGTTCGCCCGAAAGACGGAATCCGACATTCTCGCTCTCTCCCCGTATCTCGAGATCCGGCGCAGCGCGCGTGCCCGGCGATTGGCGTTGCGCGTGGACGCGCCGGGGCGCAAGGTCCGTCTGGTCATCCCCGCGCGCATGCCTTTGTACAAGGCCTATGACTTCGCCGAAAAGCACAGGGAATGGATCGAAGACAAAATCCAGGACGTTCCGCCGCCCGTACCCTTCGCAGCCGGGACCGTTCTGCCGATTTTGGGAAGGCCGTTAAAAATTGACGTGCAAAAAGCCGCAATGATCTCCAAAATAACGCTCACCGATACAGCTCTTCTCGTTCCGCCCGGCCGGGCATCGATCGAAACCCGTATCCGGCGGTTTTTGGGGGAAGAAGCCCGCCGAACCCTGACCGCGCTGGCGCAGGAAAAGGCCGCGGCCATCGGGAAACCGCTCAAATCCGTGCAAATCCGGGACACCAAAAGCCGCTGGGGCAGTTGCAGCGCGGACGGGCGGGTGTGTTTTTCCTGGCGGCTGATCTTCGCGCCGTGGGAAAGCCTGGACTACGTCGTCGCGCATGAAGTCGCGCACCTCGTCCATATGAACCACGGCCCGAAATTCTGGGCCTTATGCGCGGAATTGTCGACGGACTACGCAAAAGGGAAACAGTGGATTAAGGCGCACGGCGCAGACCTGTTGCGGTACGGGGAAAAATCCCCCGCCCCGGCGGGGTCCGTTTATTAATTCAGGCGTCTCGGCGCCATAGCGCCAGGAGTTCCCGCTGGGGCTGCGTTCAGGAACTCTCTTAAGGGCTGCCCCGATTCTCCTTCTTCGTGTCGCCATTGCGCCGCGATCGTCTGCACGCTTTGGGTACGGGCTTCCTGTTCTTCCGCAAGCAAGGTGCTTGCGTTTTGTCGCATTTTGTTCGCTGCCTCACTTAAGTCGTCATCGCCTATATCTTCAAAATAAATATCAATCTGCTGCAGAAGCTTAGGAATGTCTCCAGGTTCTGTTTTATCGTTGACCCTTTTATCCAATTCCTCCATGACCGGCTCATTTCCGCCCTTACGCAACGCCTTAACGATGTCGGCCGTCGTGACGGGATGAACCTGCGTCTCGGCCATCGTGGCGAGGTAGTCGGGTGCGATCCGGTCACGAAGTATGAGGGCCATCTCGCGAGTAAAGGACCCGGCGCTTTGGCTTTGTTGTCGATAGGCCATCCGGGTTAAGGCATGCCCGATATCCGTGGGCGTGCCCCCGCTGGTAAATTGGGAGAGGATGTTCTGCAGAGGCCCACCTGTCTCCATAAAGTCTCTTTTAAAGCCGGCTAGCTCTGTACCTTGGTCTGCGCCGCCCATCCCTTCCTGTCCTTCCGGCGGGGCAAATTTGGGGTCCCATTCTTGATGGTTGACAGCGCTGACGAGAGTTGCCTGGATTTCATTGGGCGGTATGAGTTGTTCGGCTTTTACGGGATTTGCGGCTGCTCCAGTGAATTGATCTCGAATTATCGGTTGCACGCGAACCTCCTCATTGTTCAAACAAAGTAACGATGAGGTTCATCCTAATCTATTTTTCTTAAGAAAATATTAAGGAAAATAGTGAGCGTCGGCATGCCGATGTTTAGAAATATTCTTTGAGATACGCGGCCGCCCCTTGCAAGATCATCTGGGCCGCCAGCTTGTCGATCAGGCCGCTATCCTTTGCCCTGCGGCGGGTCTGGCGTTTTTCCACAAATTCATCCACAAAGTTCTCCACGGAGGCTGTGGATAAGCGCTCGTCCCACAGGGCGATCCACGGATCCGCGCCGAAGATGGCGGGATGTTTGGTCATCTCGTCCGCAAAAGCTCTAGGCAAACGTCACAGGCAAACGGGAAAAGAAAACCAATTTGCTGATGGCGCAGCGCGGTAAAGAGTGGCTCGCCCCCTTTGTCTTTACCGGATCGTGGACGGCCAGACTGGTGACAAAATGGGTCGAAACCATGCTCATCAAGGCCCTCGGCCAACCCAGTATCGTTATCATAGACAACGCGCCGGTACGCAATAAAAAACAATTGCGCTCACTGCTTAAAAAACATGGGCGCGTCCTCCTGCCCCTGCCGCCCTCTCCGGACGTCAACCCTATTAAAGAGGCTTTCGCCTAAAGAGGCTTTCGCCGGCATGAAAAAAAACGAGAAAGACCCTCATCGAAACTTCGCTTGATGAACTCATAATGTCCTATTATTAAGTGAAATTACTATATTTTTCGTCCCTCGTCTCTATCCGCACGGTCGCGACCGCCAGGGCGGCGATTCCTTCTTTGCGGCCGGTAAAGCCGAGACCTTCGGTCGTGGTGGCTTTGACGTTCACGCGGGTTTCGGCGATGCCGCAGATTTGCGCCACTCGCGCACGCAGGGCGTCCCGGTGCGGTCCGATCTTGGGTGTTTCGCAGATAAGCGTCAGGTCGATATTTACAATTTTTCCCCCTTTTTCCCCGATTATATCCACGGCCTTTTCCACAAAGCGGGCGCTGTCGGCGCCGCGCCATTGCGGGTCGCCGGGGGGAAAGTGCTGACCGATATCGCCTGCGCCGACCGTCCCCAGCAACGCGTCGGTCAAGGCGTGCAAGCCGACATCCGCGTCCGAGTGGCCGGCCAGTCCCTGCGTGTGCGTCAGCTCCACCCCGCACAGACGGATCGTAGCGTTCTTGGCGGGGGACTCGGCGAAGGCGTGTACGTCGTAGCCCGTGCCGGTACGGGTTTCAAAAGAAACGGTCTCCGTCAGTAAACGAGTCGCCATGGTCCAGTCCTCCGGTGTGGTAAGCTTCATATTATGGCGCCCGCCCGGGCAATAGGTTACCGTGTGCCCCAAGGCCGCGACCAGCGCGGTGTCGTCGGTGTAGACCCGCCCGGCGTCCCGGGCCTGACGGTGCGCCGCGCGCAAGAGACCGTAGCGAAAACCTTGCGGGGTCTGGATTGCTTGCAAAGCCGCGCGGTCGGGATAGGTGCCGTCCCGATGAACCAGCGTATCGGTCACGGGGGCGGCAAGCGTCGCAGCGCCGGTTTGCGTCGCCGCCCGGGCAACGGCGTGGATGTCCTCCACCGTGACGAAGGGGCGCGCCGCGTCGTGGATCAAAAGAATGTCGTCGCCTTTCAAAAAGCCGGCCAGGGAGTCGATTCCCGCCAGCACGCTGTCCTGCCGCTCCGTGCCACCGGCGACGGGGGAGGGGAGATCAAGTCCGGCGATGGAGGCGCGATAAAGTGTCTCGTGCGCCGGGTCGATGACGATCTGCACCCGCAGGCATCCGGAGCAAGCCAGGAATCGCTCGATCGTGCGGCGTAACACCGTCTTTCCGGCGAGGGGTCGGTATTGCTTGGGAAGAGAGCCGCCCATGCGGGTCCCGCCCCCCGCGGCGGGGATTAAGACGCTGAAAGACGGACAAAAATCGGGGGATGAACAAACGGCCATGGTTGTTTTTGGTTGCGCTAACTGTTGCAAAAATGCCATAGAAGGCGAAGCGTAGCAGAAGAACCGACTGAAAGGGGATTTTTTTGATGGGAAAAGGGACGTCTTTTTCCTTCTTTCGCAATCTGGCCCGCAGCGGAAGCCGTTGGGGCAATCGTTTCGCCCTGTTTTTGATGGCGGCAGCGGTTTTTTGCGGATTTGCGACCTATGCGGCCCTGACGGAGGCACCGTTATTCGCCAGCGATCCGGGGACGGTGATCGGGCTGTTGAACCTGGATCTGGTCGTCTTGTTGTTGCTGAGCATTTTGATCGCCCGGCGGATTGTGAAGCTGCGGGCCGGTCAGCGGGAGGGCGAGGCAGGTTCCCGCCTTCATGCGCGGCTGGTGCTGGTCTTCGGGCTTTTGGTCGCGACGCCGGCGGTTTTGATGACCGTCTTCGCAGCCTTTTTCCTTTATTTCGGGGTGCAAAGCTGGTTCGGAGAGCGAATCGGAACCGCCGTGAGCAAATCCCAGGCGGTGGCGGAGGCCTATCTGGCCGAGCATCAGCAGGTCATCCGCGCCGATATTCTGGGGATGGCCAACGACCTGAACCGTCAGGCGGCTATTCTGCTTGAAAATCCCGAGGCGTTCGAGAAAGTCATGCGGACGCAGGCTTATCTGCGGAATTTCTCGGAAAGTATCGTCTTCGACGCGGAAGGGCACGTGCTGGCCCATGCGAATTTGTCCGGCCCGACGGCGTTCGAAACCCTGCCGGCTTACGATTTTGTCCGGGCGACGGCGGGGGACATCGTCCTGATGACCGGGGAAAACGACGACCGGGTACGGGCGCTGGTCCGTCTCGAAGGCTTTCCCGACGCGTATCTGGTCGTTGGACGGGCGGTCGATCCGGTGGTGCTGTCCTACGTGACGGAAACGCACGAAGCCGCCGCGGCTTACGAGGCGTTGGAAAACCAGCGATCCAATTTGCAGATCAAGATCACGCTGGTCTTTGTGGTGGTCGCGTTGTTGCTGTTGCTGGCGGCGGTCTGGTTCGCGCTGATCGTCGCGCGTCAGCTTGTCACGCCGATCGGCGAGCTTGTGACGGCGGCGGACCGGGTGCGCTCCGGCGATTTGACGGCCCGGGTGCGGGAGTTCAAACGTAACGACGAGTTCACGGTTCTGGCCCGCGCCTTCAACCGCATGACCGGCCAGCTCCAAACCCAACGTAACGAGCTGATCGAGGCAAATCGCCAGCTCGACCAACGCCGGCGCTTTACGGAGACGGTGCTGGCCGGGGTCTCTGCCGGGATCGTCGGGGTGGACGAACAGGGCATCGTGCGGCTGGTGAATGGCGCGGCTTGCGACCTGTTCGTCACAAGCGCGGAGCACTTGACCGGGCAGACCGTTTTCGCCGCGCTGCCGGGGCTGGCGGCGCTTTTGGAGACGGCCCATAGCCGTCCAGATAAAATTACGCAGGCTGAAATGCCGTTCCAGCGGCCAGACGGTCAGAAACGCACATTGCTGGTTCGGATCGCGATCGAGATGATCGGGCAGGAAGACAAGGGCGCGGTTTTGACCTTCGACGATATTACGGAGCTACAATCGGCGCAACGCAAGGCTGCCTGGGCCGACGTGGCGCGGCGGATCGCGCATGAGATCAAAAATCCCCTGACCCCGATCCAGCTTTCGGCCG
>JAGRJZ010000202.1 GCA_020442505.1 Alphaproteobacteria bacterium
ATATCCACATCCATCCCCAGAATTTTCCATTCAAGCGCCGCTTCCATCAGGCGTTTTTGATCGTCTTCGTCTACGAAGCCCAGCAAATCCGGGGTTAATATCCCCATCGTGCGGGAAAGCGCGAACAGGGCGACGATCTCGTTTCGTCGCGCCCGGACCAGTTCGACCCGGGCATCCAGATATTCCTGATCCGCGTCCAGCGAATCCAAAACCGTCCGGGCTCCGACCTCCATCTCGGCATGGACGCTTTTTCGGGCGGTTTCGGCTGCCCGCACCTGCACCTCGCGCGCGGTGATCTCGGCCCGCGCGGCTGCCAGCGCCTCCCAATCGGCGACGGTCTGCTCCCGTATGTTTTGACCGGCGTCAAGGCTTTCAAGATAGCGTTGGTTTGCCGTATACTTCGCTTCCCGCACGCGGGAACGCACCGCGCCCCCGCTGTAAAGGGGGATGCTAGCGCTCACCCCGATGGTTTTATTGGTCGATTCGGGAACGAGGCCCGGCTGCGGATCATAGGTCCGATCCCACCCCGCGAAGAAACTCAGCTCCGGAAGCAACTCCCCGAAAGTCTTCCCGATCCCTTCCTTCGACGCCCGATGAAGAAACCGTGACGCCAGCAAAGACGGGTTTTGCCGCTCGGACGCCGCCAGCGCCTCCGGCAAGGTATCCGGCACGGAAAACGTGACGGACGGGTATCCCAAGGTCCCCGGCTTCTGGCCGATGATCCGTTCGTACCTGGCCCGCGAGGCATTCGCCGTCGCCAGCGCCTGCACATGGTCCGCCTTGGCCCGGGCGTAACGCGATTCGGCCTGGACGACGTCGGTCTTTGTCACGTCCCCGACATCGAAACGAACGCGCACGGCTTGTAACTGCCGCAACAACACCAGCATGTTGTTTTCGTTCAAACTCAGCAAGGCCTCATCGCGCAGAACGTCCATGTAGACCGTCGCGACATCGGCGAACAGACTTTGTTGCGCGGCCTCCAGGATCGCCCGTTGCGCCAGAATCGTCTGGACCGCCTCGTCGGTTTCCGCGACCGTCCGCCCGCCGCGGAACAAAGGCTGGGTCAACAAAAGCTCGATCATTTTAGAGGTGGAACCCTTGGCCGTGCCGAAATTCGTCCCCTCGATATCAACCTTCATTACGTTCGCGCCGGCGGTGACCGACGGCAACCAATGCGCCCGCGCCTGCGCAAGCGATTCGGTTTTCGCCTGCCATTCGGATCGCGCCGCGTTCAAAGCCGGATTATGACCGTACGCATAGCGCAGCATCTCTTCTAGCTTCTGAAAGGGGGGCGTCTGGTCCGACTCGGCGTTTGCCGCCCGTGCTGCGGACGGTATCGCTATCGAACAAAGGATTACAAAAACGAATAAAAAACGTATTGGCATGCTGACCTTATCCAAAGGCAAAAACAGGCGCCGGAGAAAAACCCGGCACATAAGGCGTCGCGGCGTCGAAAAGCCCCGTCGTTGAAAAATGATCTTGATCCCTTTCCAGACAGCTCAGAACGCCGGGCGATTCGGGATTCTCGCGCAGAACGCCGGTCATCCGGCCGCCGGGGGACAAACGCGAGATGAAATCCGGTGGAAACGCGGCCACTGCCCCGCATATCAGAATAATGTCAAAGGGGCCCCGGCAAATGGCTTGATCCGTCGCCACCTTTCCGACCGGGGCAATATTGCACAGATCATATTGCGCCCAAAGGGATTCCCGCCCCGCCTGGTCCGCCAACGATTTGGGCACCGCTTCGTCCCCCGGCAAGACGGTAATGACGGTTGAAACCAACCCGGACAAAAGCCCCGCGGCATAGCCGGTGACGTCCCCCACGACGAACGCCACGTCGCGCGGCCGGGGACGCGCCGCCTGTATCAGCCTAGCGATCACAAGCGGCGCCGGCAGGGCATATCCGCCTCCCAAAGACAGCGAATCGTCGGCATAAGCCATTCCTCCGAAACCCGGGGGCAAAAAGGCCTCCATCGGCAAAACGCCGAAGGCGCCCAGCAAGGCGGGATCGTTCACGCCCGCGGGACGCAACTGTCCGTCTATCATCGCCGTGCGCGCTTTTGCGTCATTGACCATCGGAAGGAACCGTCATCTATTCGTGAAGAAGCCAAGGCAAGAGAATCTCTGCCTCGTTTAATATACCCGAAAAAACGTTCTTTTGACTATCCCCTTCGAAAAAACACTGGAAACAAAGCCGGCAATCGTCTAAATGAATACCGGCAAGCAGCGGCGCGGTGGCAGATTGGTCATGCAGAGGACTGCAAATCCTTGTAAGCCGGTTCGATTCCGGCCCGTGCCTCCAATTTTCCTTTCGTTATCATTCGTTCACATTCGTGCACAACCGTAAAACCCTTTATTTACAAAGCGGTTAAGCTTCATCTATAATCATTTTTATTCGCCTGTATTTGCCTGCAACCGCAAAAATTGGGGGTGCATTATAGGCACTATTTGAAACCATGGGGGTGCCTATGAGATTAAACGATGCCATTGTCTTGAATGCCAAGCCCAAAGAAAAGCCGTACAAGCTAACTGATGGCAAGGGAATGTTCTTAATGGTTATGCCGAACGGTAATAAATTCTGGCGGTTAAAATATTATTTTGACGGCAGAGAAAACCAGATTTCTTTCGGCGAATATCCAAAAATATCATTAAAGGAAGCCCGCCGCCTAAGAGATGAGGCCAAAATATCACTGAAAAGCGGCATTGATCCTATGGAACCAAGACGGGAAGCCAGAAAGAATCGTAAAAAGCCAGAGGCAAAAAAGAACCTGTTTAACCTGTCACTGTCCGGTGACGGAGAATTGACCATAGAAACGACCAGCAGAATACTCTGCTTAACAGCCCCACAAACGGATGCACTGCGATCTTTCCTGATAGCCACCCCCAAAGAGGGTAAGGAAGGTGCGATATGAAATTGACAGACACAGCCTGTAAAAATTCAAAGCCGAAAGATAAACCTTATAAAAAATCAGATGGCGGCGGCTTGTATCTGCTTATCAATCCAACCGGCTCCAAATATTGGCGCTTAAAATACCGTTATCTGAACAAGGAAAAAATGCTGTCCTTCGGCGTGTATCCTATCGTCAGCCTCGCAGACGCCAGAGAGGAACGGGATAAGGCGAAAAGACTTCTGGCGCAAGGTATCGACCCCGCGACCGCCAAAAAGGACGAAAAGAAAAAGATTGTCCGCAACGCCCAAAACACTTTCAAGGCTGTGGCGCTGGAATGGCATGAGAACCAGAAAGGCCGCTGGAGCGAGAACCACTCCAATAATGTCTTGCACCGGCTGGAGCGCGATATATTCCCGTTTATCGGCACAGAGCCGATTGCCACTATTGAAGCCCCTGACCTTCTGGATGTTTTGAGAAAGATTGAAAAACGCGGCGCTCTGGACATTGCAGGCCGGACACGGCAGATATGCGGGCAGATATTCCGCTATGGCATTCAAACGGGCCGCTGCAAGCGCGATCCTTCCCGTGACCTGCAAGGCGCACTGAAAACCCGCAAGACAGAGCATTTCGCCGCGCTGGAAATAAAGGAAATCCCCGCATTCCTGCAAGCGCTGGAGCGCAATGACGCAAGGCTGTATAACCGCACCCGCCGCGCGATAAAGCTTTCCATGTTTACCTTTTGCCGCCCCGGTGAAATCAGACAGGCCCGTTGGGAGGAAATCGACATGGAGGCTAAAGAATGGGTGATACCGGCAGAGCGCATGAAAATGAAACGGGCGCATATCGTTCCCCTTTGCCGCCAATCGCTGGCGATCCTGAAAGAACAAAAAGAAGAAACCGGAAATCTGAATACGCCCTGGGTGTTTCCGTCACAGGTGCGGCCCAAAGAGCCTATGAGCGACGGCACTGTAAACGTGGCGATCAAGAAGCTGGGGTATCAGGGCCGCATGACAGCACACGGCTTCCGCGCCCTTGCCCGCACGACAATCAGGGAAAAGCTGGGATATGACCCGGACGTTATCGAATGCCAGCTTGCCCACAAAGCCGCCGGGCCGCTGGGGGAAGCCTATAACCGGGCGCAATTTCTCGATAAACGCCGGAAGATGATGACAGATTGGGCCAATTATCTGGATTCCATTGCCAGCGAAGGGAAAGTGATTTCTTTAACCGAAAAAAGAAAGAGCGCGTAATGGCGAAGGCTCAAAAGACAACTGGCGCAAGCTTTTGGACAGGAAAAATTGTTTCAACCACGGACACCCAGAAAACGGAAATCATTGATAATATTTGAGAGTTCTAACTAAAGATAGA
>JAGRJZ010000203.1 GCA_020442505.1 Alphaproteobacteria bacterium
TAAATCCGAGCTGGCGGAAGAAATTTTCCGGGAGACTCTGAATAAAAAAGACCATTGGAACCAATGGCGAGGCAACATTGAAAAAATCACCGAAGAGTGTCAGGAATCGGTTCGGATGCTTCGCGCCTATTTCCCGCCGACCGAAGTCGATCCCTTTCAGGCCAGCCTAATGGAAATCGCGACGAACATCGCCATGGCCTATCACGAGGGTGGGCCGCCCCCTTCCACTCTGACGATCTTCCTGTCGCGGTTACGGGAACGCTTCGGACGCAAGCAATACGAAAGCCTGCCGGCGCTTCACGCGCATATCAGCCGGGCCGAAAGACAGGCGATTCTGGCCCTGGCCGAAGCGCTGCACATGCCGGCGTCTTCTTCGCCTAAAAGCACGTAAAGCCGCTACCAATCGTTGTCTGTGTGTATTATAATCATCCCGGAATGATTTTCTCTGGGGAGCCTCCTGTCAATGCATGCTAATCAAATGCCCGCCAACCTGTCTTTCCTGACAGGCGCAAACAGCGAATATATCGCCCATTTGTATAATGAATTTCTGATCAACCCAGAGAAAGTGGACGGCAGCTGGCGTGATTTTTTCAACGCGCTGAACGATAACGAATCCGGCCTGTTGCGCGAGCTGCACGGGGCGAGCTGGACGCCGGAGGAAAACCGTCGGGATCGCCGCGGCTTTAACGGCGCAGGCACGTCGGCGGAGTTTTTCTCGGGAACACCCCCGTCCTCCCCGCCTGCCGGGGAAACGCCGTTAGGCGGGGAGGCCTCTCAAACCGATATCCGCCAGGCGACGTTGGATTCCGTCCGAGCGCTGATGCTGATCCGCACCTATCGGGTGCGCGGACATTTGCTGGCCGATCTCGATCCCCTTCAACTGAAAGACAAAAAATACTATCCGGAGCTGGACCCCGCCTATCACGGCTTTACGGATTCGGACTACGACCGCCCGATTTTCCTGAACGGCGTTTTGGGTCTGGAATACGCGACGCTGCGGGAGGTTTTATCCGTCCTTGAGGCGACCTATTGCGGAAAAATCGGCGTCGAGTTCATGCATATGGTCGATCCGGAGGAAAAACGCTGGATCCAGCAGC
>JAGRJZ010000204.1 GCA_020442505.1 Alphaproteobacteria bacterium
TCAAGGCGAACTTCCCCACCCGGATTTCCTTTGCCGTGACGTCCAAGATCGACTCCCGCACGATTCTGGGCGAAGGCGGCGCGGAACAGCTTTTGGGGATGGGGGATATGCTCTATATGGCCTCCGGCGGCAAGATCAAGCGCGTCCACGGGCCGTTTACATCGGACGAAGACGTGGAGACGGTCGTCTCCTTCCTGAAATCGCAGGGCGAACCCCAATATCTGGACAACATTACCGAGGGCGGCGCGGATTACGAAACCAGCGAGATTATGGACGCCTTGTTCAGCGACCGCGACGGGGCCGGCAAGGGCGGTGAAAGCGGCGACGAGCTATACGACCAGGCCGTGGCGATTGTCGCGCGAGAGGGAAAAGCCTCGACCAGCTTCATCCAGCGCCATCTGCAAATCGGCTACAACCGGGCCGCCCGGATTATCGAGGAGATGGAACGCCAGGGTGTCGTCTCCAAGGCGTCCCCCACCGGCAAACGGGAAGTTCTGGTGAGCGACTGGGGCGAGACAGGATAAGCGGCATGCCTTTGCTCCACATCATCGTATTGGCCCTTGTGCAGGGCGTGACCGAGTTTCTTCCGATCAGCTCCAGCGGGCATCTGGTGCTGGCGCATTATCTGATGAACGGGGGGAGCGCGATCGTCCCGGAGACGGATTTGACCATGGATATCGCCGTGCATGTCGGGACGCTTTTCGCGGTTTTGCTGTATTTCCGGCGAGACGCCTGGGCCATGGCCACGGGGCTGGCCGGGCTGGTCTGCGGCCGCAGGGGCGAGACAGGGCAACGGTTGTTTTTTCTTGTTCTTCTCTCTTCGCTACCGGTGATCGCCGCGGGATTCGCGTTGCACATGTTCATGCCTGGTTTTTTGCGCTCTTTGACCGTGATGGCCTGGGCGACGCTTTTATTCGGGATCGTGCTTTGGCTGGCGGACCGTTTCGCGCCGATGACAAGGACGATCGAGACGATGAGTGTCAAAAGCGCGTTGCTGATCGGGTTGGCGCAAGTTTTGGCCCTGATCCCGGGGACCAGCCGCTCGGGCATTACGATGACGGCCGCCCGGTTGCTCGGCTTCACACGCGGCGAGGCCGCCCGGTTTTCCCTGCTGCTCGCGATGGTGGCGATCAGCGGCGCCGGGTTTTTGACCGGGCTTGATTTATGGAAGTCGGAAAATCTTGCGCTGGGACGGGATGCGTTGATCGCCGTTGTTTTGTCTTTCTTTGCGGCGCTGGGGGCGATCGCGTTGATGATGCGGTGGTTGGAACGAGCGTCTTTTGCCCCTTTTGCAGCGTACCGGATTATTCTGGGGATTCTTCTGCTGGCGCTGATCTATACCGGCACAATATGATTTTCGTCGCGCCGTAGATGCGGATGTCTTCGGTTTGGAAGACATCCGGCAACGGGGGTTCTGCGGTCTTTTCGCATTCCAGGACGCACAACGCTCCGGGCGCCAGCCAGCCGCCGGATTCGAGCGCCCGCAAAGACGGCGGCAAAAAATCCCGCCCATAGGGCGGGTCGAGAAAGACCAGCTGGGCCGGGGAGACACCGTCCGTCCGCCGCCCGATTTTTTGTATATCTCTGGTTAGGAACGTGACTCGATGGCCGTCTTCCATGACATGCGCGTTGCGGGAAGCGGTTTGCGTGTTCCGGTCGATAAAGATGCAGGACGCCGCGCCACGGGACAGCGCCTCAAGCCCCAACGCGCCGCTGCCGCAAAACCCGTCCAGAACGACCACGCCGACGGGCAAATCGTAGCCGAACAGAATGTTAAAGACCGCTTGCCGGATTTTATCGCTGGTGGGACGAATGTCCCGCCCCGGCGGTACGGCCAGCTTCCGGCCTTTGTGGCGTCCGGCGGTGATGCGCATGGTAGATCCGTGATGGTTGTTTCGTCACTTTGGAAACGTCTTATTTTCCTTACCATCAAGACACGAAGACGCAAAGCTTTCAACCAGGTTGTAATGCTTGTTGTCTCATCTGTTGACTTAGATAGAGCTGATAAGCTGCTTCCGCTTTCGGGAATTGTACTAGTCCTTCCCGATCAACGAGACATTCATCTCCGTC
>JAGRJZ010000205.1 GCA_020442505.1 Alphaproteobacteria bacterium
GGCGTATCTGATGAAGCCGGTTCTGCGTGCGCGGGACAACGCTTTTCGTGAACGATGAGGGGAGAGCATGGCCCGACTCCTGACAAATCGCCTGTGTCATGCCGTGCTGCTGGTTGCGCTTTTGCTGGGCGCTGTTTTTGCTTTTAACCCGGACGGTGCCCTACGTCAGCGGCTTCAGTTTTTGGTTTTTGACCACTATATACAGGTCAAGCCGCGCCCGGCGACGGATCTGGTCAAGATCGTTGATATCGATGACGAATCGCTGGCCCGGACGGGACAATGGCCGTGGCCACGGACGGTGGTCGCCGATCTGGTGACACGTCTGAGCGCGATGGGCGCGAAAGTGATTGCTTTCGACGGCGTTCTGGCCGAGCCGGACCGGACCTCTCCCGCTTTTTTTCTGGAGACGTTTCCAGATGGCCCGTTGAAAGATCGTCTGGTCGCTCAGACCGGGTTTCAGGCGGACAACGACGCCCTTCTGGCCCGGGCCATTAGGGAGTCCGGGATTTTCGTCGCAGGCTTTACGCACGGCTCTAACCCCAAAGCGCCGCGTGTTGCCAGCCGGCTGTTCATGACGGGGGATATCAAAAAATATTTTCTGACCCACAGCCACTATTTTGATAAGACCGCCTTGTTCTTGCCTGGGCTGGAGGCCGCCGCTGCCGGCAATGGCAGCTTTATGGCCCGGCCCGAAATCGACAGCGTCATCCGCAAGACGGAGTTGTTGTTCTCGGACGGGATAACGCTTTACCCTGCGCTTAATCTGGAGGCGTTGCGGGTTTCTCTGAAACCGCAAAATCTTTTCTTCACCGTCAGAGCGAACAAGAATTTCACCGGGAACAGCCTCGACCAAACACGGTTTCAGATGTCCATCGGCGATACGAGTATTCCGCTGGACGAAAATGGCGCGATATGGGTTTATTTCCGGCCGTTCAGCCGGGCGGTCGATTACATTCCCGCCTACCAGGTACTGGATCCGGCTTTCCACGAGGCGGTCGCGAAGAAGGTTCGGGGACGGATCTTATTCGTCGGCTCGACGGCGGAGGGGCTCAAGGATCTGCGGGCGACGCCGCATGATCCGTTCCTGCCGGGGGTGGAAATCCACGCAAACGCCGCAGAACAGTTTCTGCAAAACCGCTTTTTGGTGCGGACGCGCGCCGCCATCGGGGCGGAGGCTCTATTTATGCTCGGCTCCGGAATCGTGATTATCCTTCTCTCCCCCTTTGTGGGAGCGCTGGGCGGTTTGTTGGTTAGTCTGGTCTTTATCGCTCTCTCTTTTTCGGCGTCGTGGTTTTTTTTCGACCGGGAAGGCGTTTTGCTGGATCCTGTTTATCCGTCTTTTGTCGTAACCTTTCTTTTTGTCGTCTCTTCGACGCTTTCTTATATCCGGACCGAGGCCGAGCGGCGGCGGGTACGCGATGCGTTCGGGCTATATATTTCTCCCGATTTTATGCGGGAGCTGACGGCCGATCCCGGGAAGCTCAAGCTGGGCGGCGAGACGCGGGATCTGTCCGTCATGTTCACGGATATTCGGGGCTTTACGACGATTTCCGAAGGGCTCGCGCCGGAAGAGCTGACCCGTTTGATGAACGATTTCCTGACGCCCATGTCCGACGTGGTCATGGAGACGCGCGGAACGATCGACAAATATATCGGCGACGCGATGATGGCGTTTTGGAACGCGCCGCTGGACGATCCTGATCACGCCCGACATGCTTGTCGCGCGGCCCTGCGGATGGGGCCGGTTTTAGAGGATGTGAACGCGGCTCTGGGGGCGCAAGCCGCTGAATTGGGTGGAACGCCCTTGGTTTTGCGGGCCGGAATCGGAATCAATAGCGGCCCGGCCAGCGTCGGGAATATGGGCTCCCGTGCGCGTTTTGCCTATTCCGCGTTGGGAGACACGGTTAATCTGGCCGCGCGGCTCGAGGGGCAGACCAAGACCTACGGCGTGGATATTCTGATCGGGGAGGGAACGCAGGCTGCGGTGTCCGATTTCGCGGCGTTAGAGATCGATCTTTTGCAAGTGAAGGGAAAACAAAAACCTGTCCGGGCCTTTGTGTTGCTGGGGGATGACGCTTTGGCAAAGGATCCAGCCTTTCAGGCGCTAAAAACGACTCACGAGGCGGTTTTGAAAGCCTATCGCGCCAGACAATGGGCAGACGCCCTGACGTTTTTGGAAGCGGCGCGGAGGGCCGATAAGGCCGGGGCGATGCAAACGGTCTACGATCTTTACGGAGACCGGATCGCTGTGTTCCAGAAAAGGCCCCCCGGCCCTGATTGGGACGGAGTCTATCACGCGACGAGCAAATAAGAGACTTTCTTCTTATTTCAGCACGGCCTTGATCCGCCGTACGCCTGCGGAGCTTGATTCTTCCTTCTCGATCTTGAAGATTCCGTATTGGCTGATATCAGGCATCTCGTCCACGTGCGGGCCGCCGCAAAGCTCCCGGCTCCAGATATTTCCGGCGGCGTCTTTAATCGTGTAGACCTTGACCTGATCCGGGTATTTTTCCCAGAAGCTGCCTTCCACGCCGGACTCGTAGGCCGCTTGCTTGGGCATTTCCTCTATTTCGACATGGGCCCCGGAAGAGAGCGTTTGATTGACGTAGTCTTCGACGGCTTGTTTCTCGGCAGCCTCCATTTTGGCAGGATGGCTGAAGTCGAACCGGATTCGCTCGGCGGTGATGTTGCTGCCCTTTTGGTGTACATGTTCGCCCAGAATCTTGCGCAGACCGGCCAGCATGATATGGGCCGTCGTATGAAGGGCCTTGGTCTTGTCGGAATTATCAGCCAGCCCGCCCTTGAATTTTCCGGCGGCGGCGGTCCGGCTTGCCTCGGCGTGTTGCGCGGCCGCTTCTTCGTACAGGGCGACGTCGACAACGTTCTGCCCTGTTTCGGACAGGAGCTCCTTGGTAAGCTCAAGGGGAAAACCGTATGTCTCGTAGAAATAAAAGGCATCCTTACCCGTTATGCGCGCATGTCGTTCCAGATGTTTTTTGATTTCCATCTCGCCTTGATGCAGCGTTTTTTGAAATTTTTGCTCTTCTTGCAGCAAAACGTTCAGAATCCGGTCTTTCGCGCCTGAAACCTGGCGATAAAATTGCGATTGGTCGATGAATATCGCGGCGATCTCCGTCAGGAAGGGGTTGTCGATCCCGAGTTTTTTCCCTTCCCGGATCGCGCGCCGGATCAAACGCCGGGTGATGTAGCCCGCGTCGGTGTTGCTGGGGTCGGCGCCGTCCCCGATCAAGAAGGTTGCCGCGCGGGTGTGGTCCAGAATAATTCTGTAGGATTTGGGCGCTTGCGCGTAGGAACGGCTACCAAGGGTTTCCAGGGCTGCCTTTGTGCGCTGGAAAAAGGCCGTTTCATAAATATCCGGGTTGTTGTTCAGGGCCGTCGCGACCCGCTCCAGCCCGCCGCCATAGTCGATATTCGGCCGGGTCAAAGGGGCAAATCCGTCCTCCTGCCTTTTGAAGCCCATAAAGACGTTGTTCCCGATTTCCAGAAAACGGTGGCTGTCCGAGGCCGGATGATCGTGATCGTCGTCGTTCGTTCTGAAATCGTAGAACATCTCGCTGTCCGGTCCGCCAGGTTCTCCGACCGGCATTTGCTCCGGAACGCCAGCCCGGCTCCACCAGTTTTCCTCCGCCCCGTAGAGAAAGATACGTCCGCCGCGCGACAGACCGTATGTCAGCGGTTCTTCCTCGACGACAGGGTCGATACCAACGGATTGGAACAGCGCGGTCCATATCGCAATCGACTCGTTGTCCCGTTCGACTCCGATTGACTCATTTCCGATGAAAACAGTGACATACAGGCGGCGCGGATCCAGCCCGAGCGTTTCTACCTGCCATGTCCAAATGCGCTCGATCTGGTCTTTTTTATAGGATTGCGGGTCTCCCCCGAATTCCCAGCGGCCGATCATCTCGAAAAAGGTCAGGTGAGAAATATCCCCGATGCCGTCGATATCGACGGTCCGCAAGCAACGCTGAACATTCGCGATTTCGGTGCCGCTCGGGTGTTTTTCGCCCAGAAGATAAGGGATCATAGGCTGCATTCCGCTGCCGGTGAAAAGCGTCGTCGGATCGTTCTCCGGCAGCAAACTTGACGAGGGCACGATGGCGGCGCCTTTCGCCTCCATGAAATCCAGGAAAGATTGCCTGAGTTCATCCGGTGTGAGATCTTGTTTTATCGCCATTTCAAAGCCCGTTTCGTTCTATCATCTTGAGCGGGAATAATTGTCTTGCCAGCTCCTGTTTATACAGCTTCATTCGTAATTCGCAAGTGGTTCTGCGGCGCTCCGGCGCGATCATTGCTTTTTTAAAATTTCATTTGGGAGCGTGTCAAAAAGATAACCGGGTCGTCGTCGGGGGTGACGGCGTGACGATCGGTATCCGCTATGACGACGTTAAACATAAACCGCGCATAATCATTGGGATACCAGTTTGTTCCCAATGTCACGGTTTCCATTTTTCCTCCATTGATCCCGCCGTCGTTTAAATCCAGATACGAATAGCGGGCTGCAATCTCAAAAGCCCCCCACTCGCCACGGACGGGGTCGAAGGGGCGGGTTGGGGTAATGCCTGTGAAGGCTCCTTTTTTTATACTGTAGGGCCTATTTTCTCCCGTCAACGTATAAGCAAGCTGGGCCGTCGCACCGTAAAAGTGAGGGTCGTTTCCAGCACGGTTTTCTATATCGGCTCTGACATATTCTCCCTGTGCGGAAAAAGGACCCGATGCGACCGCTGCTTCCAATCCCGTGACAAGGGCGTGTTTTCCGTCGTTGATGACAGCGGATACGGAATCCGTCGTTTGCAAGCGATTTTCCGCCCGCGAATCATAATCAAAACGATCATTGGCTTGATCCGGTTCACGATAGGAGACGGAACCGCCTATATGCACAAGTTTTTCTTCCTTTCGATAGGGGGTTCCGGTCAGGCGGCCGGAGATTGACCATTGTTCGTCGTCGTCACTTTCGCGGCCGGCATCGTCGTTGAATGCTCCCGCTGCGACATGATAATTGTCGCCGTAATTTATTACGCCTGCCCCGATTTGTTCAGATAGGGAAAAAGGCTCCGTAGCGGCGCTGCGTTCGATAAACGTGATATCGTTCGAGCTGGTCATATCCTCCAGAGAATAACCGGGCTTGAAATGACCGATTCGGAATTCTGTTTGATCGAGACCCGTATAGTTAACATAGACGTCTTTGAACGCGACAGTCTCGTTTGCGAAATCTATTTCTGCCTTGTATCCAAAATCCTTGGCGACTGTTCCTTGCATGCCCAGACGGGCGCGCCGGAATTCCGCGCTGTTGGGATTGTCTTTTTTGTCATCATCAATGATGCCGGCATCCAGATGAATCCGTCCTGTCGGTTGCCACGAAAACTCTCCTTTCTGGATTTTGGGTGTAGGTCCTTTCATCGCGATATCAGGCACCTCTTGTTTTTCTGGAGCGTTCTCTGCCTTTAGAGCCTCGATTTCTTTCAGGATAAGGGACATTTGCGCTTCCAAAGCGGCGATTCTTTCATCTTTATCGTCCGCCAGAGCTGACGTACTGATTGTGAGGAGTAGGGCGCTCGCGAGGAGTGTTTTCTTCAACATAGGCGTCTCGTTTATATATCCGTGTAAAGGAGGTTTGATCATCGGCACATACAAATCACGTTCGGATCCTAATCAGATACCGACTCTTTTTTTCTTGTGCAAGATGAATTCGGAAACGTTTCGGTGGTCGGAATGCAAGTCAACCGATCCCGGATCAAAAACTCCGTCCGCGCGTCGGACAGATTGTCCAGCGACTGCAGAACCAGGATTTTGAACAGAGGTGGCCTCGGTTTTTCGGACAGTGAGTTAAGCTACGAT
>JAGRJZ010000206.1 GCA_020442505.1 Alphaproteobacteria bacterium
TCACCCGTCTGCCACTCACCCGAAGGTGCGTTCGACTTGCATGTGTTAAGCCTGCCGACAGCGTTCGTTCTGAGCCAGGATCAAACTCTAAAGTTTGATTCCATCTGCTCAAAGAATTTGTCCGTAAAAGACATTCTTGTTACAGAAGTCTATATAGTATAAGGACCTGCTAACTTAATAATTGCTTGTATCACGTAACTGTAGTTAGCGATACGCAGCGTATCAGCAGATCGTTTTTGACGTGTTCAACACATCTCGTATGCACGGTAAACCGCGAATACACGCGCTGCTGCCTGCGTATCTCTTTTTCCTAAAATTAACGATGTTCAATAACCGCGCGATTTTACCCCGAAGGTCAAAACCACAAAATTCACGGGGATAACCCGCAAAACAAACTTGACGAATGGACCCTTGTATAACCTCAAGCGTTCTTGCCGTCAACGAAAATATTCACCAAAATTCGGGGCGAATAAAAAGCAGCGCTTGTTTTGAGGCCCGTTCAAACCGGCCTTCGCGCTGCCGAGGTGGGTCTTATATACCGGACATTTTTTCTTGTCAAACACCTTTTTAAATTTTTCTTCACTTTTTTTCGCCTCTTTTTGTAAACCCTTTCAAACCGCTTTGTTTCACGTCATTTATTTCTTTACAAGACACTCCGTTTTAACGCATTTTTCTGGAACCAATATAATCCGTAACGAAGAAAGTCAGAGAAAAATCATGGCACAGACTCAGGAAAAGGAATCGCAAACACCCAACGCGCCGACAACCGTCGATATGAAAGACATCGTGTCTTTGTGCAAACGGCGGGGATTCGTCTTTCCGGCCTCCGAGATTTACGGCGGGATCAACGGGTTTTGGGATTACGGCCCGCTGGGCACGGAGCTAAAGAACAACATCCGTGACCTGTGGTGGAAAGCCATGGTCGTCACCCCCCCCATCGGCCCGGACGGCCAACCGCTCCAGATCGTCGGCGTGGACAGCGCGATTATTCAGAACCCTCGATGCTGGGAAGCCAGCGGCCATATCGATGGCTTTAACGATCCGATGCTGGATTGCAAAGAAACCCAAAAGCGTTACCGAGCCGACCACGTCTTCGTCCTCATTCCCCGGAACGGCGAAGGGCCCTCACTGGCCTTCGACAAAGATGCCGAAGACGACGAAGTGGCCCAGCGCCTGAAAAAGCTGGCGCGCGGCCGCCCAAAGAGCGACTACAACCGAACAACGCTCGACAAGCTTCCCTTTGAGGCTTTCGTCAACATCATAGGGCCCGACACGAAAACGCCAGGCACACTCACAAAACCACGCCAGTTCAATATGATGATCTCCACCGGCGGTCTGAGCGTCACCGGCGGAGAGGAAACGAAATCGTACCTGCGACCGGAAACCTGCGCCGGGATATTTCTGAACTTCAAGAACGTCGTCGACTCTTCACGCGTGAAGGTCCCGTTTGGAATCGCTCAAATTGGCAAGATGTTCCGCAACGAGGTGACTCCCCGGAACTTCATTTTCCGGACACGGGAATTCGAAGGAATGGAGCTGGAGTGGTTTTGCCATAAAGACGAAGCGCCCATGTGGTTCGAGTTTTGGTTCGAGCAACGCAAAAAGTGGTGGCAATCTGTTGGTCTCGACATGACGAGGCTACACTACCTTGAAGTTCCGGATGGCGACCGGGCACATTATTCACAGCGCACAATCGACATCGAATACCGATTTCCCTTCTCCGGCGAGGGTTATGACGAGCTGGAGGGGCTTGCCCACCGGGGCAATTTTGACCTGACGCAACACCAAGCTTTTTCCGGCACAAAGCTGGAATACATGGACCCTGTCACAAACGAGCGTTATCTGCCCGATGTGATCGAGCCGTCGCTAGGTCTGACACGTGCCCTGTTGACCCTTCTCTGCGACGCGTACACCGTGGACCCGGGCCGGCCGAGCGGGATGTATATGAACTTCCACCCCTCCGTCGCGCCAAAAAAGGCGGCGATTTTGCCCCTGACCGCGAAGGAGGACCACGTCCCGCTGGCGACGAAGCTGTATATGGATTTGCGGGAACATTACGCGGTCGATCTGGACATCAAGCAAAACATCGGCAAGCGCTATGCCCGGCAGGACGAAATCGGGACACCCTTCTGCTTTACCATCGACGACCAGACCCGCGCCGACCAAACCGTCACGGTCCGCCACCGCAACACCATGCGGCAAGAACGAATCGGGATGGACCACGTCGCCGCGTACATTGCCGCCGAAATGAAGAAGATCAGTTAGCCGGACCGCCCCGAAAGCCGTCAGGCGCTGGTATCGACGGACGATCCGCGGAGATTGTCCAGCAGCGCCTGCGCCGCGGGCGTCAGCGCGCTTTCGACCACGCCGTCGAGATTATTTCGCGCCCGTTTGATCAGCGCGTCGGGGGACAGCGGCTCCAGCGCCCTCAGGCGCTCTTGCTCCGCAAGCTGAGCCTGTTTCTCAGCCGCCTCTTTTTGAATCGCGTCCAGAGTCTCGAATTGCTTCTTGGCCAGATCGGTCGCCTCCTTCTCCAGCGCCCCGATCACCGCCCCGCTGGGATCAAGCCCAGGCAGGGTCGCGTATAAAGAGATCTGCGCCTGAAGCTGCGCGACTTTGGCGCGAACGTACCAGTCCTGCTCCGTATAGGGGGTGTCATCCGCAGCCGTTCGGGCATCGCGATCCTGGACAAGGCGCTGGACAGGAGACAAATCGACCGTATCGACCGGGGCGTCCCGCCCCGCCAGAAGGCGCGCCACGGCGCTCTGCCCGGCGGCGGAGGACAAGGAAGAAGCCCGGCTTTCAACGGCGGTTTTAGCCCGGGCGATCAGTTCTTCGGGCGTTAGCGCCCCTGAAACGCTATCAACCATTTCTTGGTCCTTTCGCAGCGCCCTGCCCGTTCCTCGGGAAGGACTTTATATCTTCATTATAGCATTTTCAGGAAGGGAAAAGCGAGTCGAAAACCCGGCCTTGGGGCAGGATAAGGTCGCAAGAGCGGTTAAGTCTCCCCCTGAGAAAGCCATGATTTTGGCGAGGCCTGTTGCCACGCGCGTGCATTCGCGCTGTCCGGTGCGCCTTTCCGGGTAAGTTTCGATGATTTTTGGTGATTTTTCTCTCATGCGGGCGCCGTTCTCCGGCTGCGGGCGGTTTTTACCCGCCCGCCATCAACAGCCATCTGGCCTGATAGATTTGGTCAGGGCGAAGAGAGTGAAGAGCTGCTGTTCGTTTTTGAACAAGCCGCGATAGCGGACCTTGCGGTTTGGGTGTCAGTGAAAAGGGCGTTGGTCACGCCTTGCGCCGTATGGGGGTCACCTATAAAAAAAAGTCTGAAGCGCCCAAAGGCGAACGACGGCGCGCGGCGTATCTTCCAGACGATTATAAAGTGGTATGAGCATCAGGGCCGCCCGATCGTCTATATCGACGAAAGCGGGTTTGCCCATGACATGCCGCGCACTCATGGTTACGCACCGTTAGGGCAACGCTGCTATGGGCTGTGTGACTGGCACGCCAAAGGCCGGACCAACGCCATCGGCGCTTTGATTGGAAAAACGTTGCTCACGGTGGGATTGTTCACAACCAATATCACGGCTGACATCTTTCTCCCCACGAAATTTTCGGTTGCTTTTTGCGTTTTGTGCGATAAAGTTCCCTTTGTGAGTGAAAACCATTCTCATTTAAGCCGACGCCACAGGGGGATGTTCGAATGTTGGAGACGCTTGTCATCGCTTTTCGGGAAGGGCTCGAGGCCTTTTTAATCGTGGCCATTACGCTGGCCTATTTGAACAAGACCGGGCGTGGTTCCCTGAACAAGGCCGTCTTCGCCGGGATCGGCGCGGCGTTGTTAATGAGCGCGACGACCGGCTGGCATGTCAAGGACCTGGCCGAAGACCCCCGGATGGAGGCCGGTCTGGCGATGCTCGCGGGGCTTTTGGTCGCCTCGCTGACCGTTATGATGATGCGCGCGGCCAAAACCATGGGTCGTTCCGTAACCGACAAGCTGGAAACCCACGCGACCAAAGGCGGGTTTCTTGCCATGGCCGGGGTGTTCGGCTTTACCGTTGTGATGATCGCCCGCGAGGGCATGGAGCTGGCGCTGATGGTCGGGACGATGGCCAGTTATCTCTCCCTTCCGGCGCTCGCGGGGGGGCTGCTTGGCGGGTTCGGGCTTGTCGCGGTGATCGGGGCTTTGTGGGTTTCCCAAAGCACGAAGATTAACCTGAAACTGTTTATGCAGGTGACGGGCGTATTTCTGGTTTTGTTTGCGGTGCATCTATTCGTTTTCGGGATTCATGAAATTTCCGAAATGAGCGCCTTGCCGTTTCTCGGTGCGGATGTGAACTATGCCGTTCATGTTGCCACGGAACCATTCGGCCATGACAGCCCCTATGCGCATTTCGTCACCTACAGCCTTTTGCTGTTGCCTTGTGCCTGGCTTGGGTTTGCCTATATGCGGGAGAGGTTCGCCGGCCGCCTCGCCACCGTCGCCAAGGGCTGACGCGAAGCCCCGAACATGCTATAATTCCATGGTGCTTCTTTATCCCGCTCGATAGAAAAGAACGGAATCATGGCCTCTGGCGCGGTCGGTTTACAGACCCATATATGGCGAAACAACACGCGGTCGATCATGTTGATCGCGCTTTACCCGTTTTTGATGCTGGGATTGGTCTGGATCGTCGGAGCGCTGGTCGGCGGAGTTTTTTACGCGGGGACAGTTGAGCCGGCCGTGGCGCTGGATCGGGCGATGTCTTTCGGAAACGGCATCGTCCTTACCTATTGGCCGCTTGTCATGGCGGCTGTGGGCGCGTGGTTTCTGGTCGCTTATTTTTTCCAGGCCCGGATGTTGCGGTCTCTGTCTCATGCCCGGCCGGTAAGGCGGACCGAGGAGCCGGCGCTTTATAACCTGCTTGAAAATCTGTGCATCGCGCAGGGCATGACGATGCCCCGGCTCGAGATCATCGAGACCCCCGCTCGCAACGCCTATGCCAGCGGCATCGACCGGCGCAGCTACACCGTCACCGTGACGCGGGGCTTACTGGACGCGCTCGGAAAAGACGAGATCGAGGCCGTTCTCGCGCATGAGCTGACTCATATCATTAATCGCGACGTGCGGTTGCTGATCGTGTCCATCATTTTTACCGGGATGATCGGCTTTTTGGCCCAACTGATCGGGAGCAGCCTCCGCCACGGGCTCTATCATCAAGGTGGCCGCGGCGGCCGACAGGGAGACGGGCGCTTGTTTCTACTGATGATGGCGGTTTGGGCCGTGTTGTGGCTCGGCTATCTGGCGACGGTCTTTACGCGCTTTGCGCTGTCCCGGCGGCGTGAGTTCATGGCCGATGCGGGCGCGGTCGAAATGACCAAAAACCCCGCCGCGATGATGCGGGCCTTGCTCCGGATCGCGGAGCAGGACCGCATTCCCGACACGCCCGACGATATCGCGTTGATGTGCACGGCGAATAGTCGTAAGTTTCTGGGGCTTTTCGCGACCCACCCGCCGATCGACCAGCGGGTTCAGGTTCTCTCGGCGGTGACCGGCACGCCGACCCCCGCCTTGAGCCCATGGAGCCGGTCCGGACGAAAAACGGAAGAACGATCATAACAAAAGGTAGTGCACGCGTGCGATTTTCCCTTCAAGCCCCTAAAAATCCGGCAAAACAGTCCAGACCCCGCCGGGGAAAAAGACAACGGCGGGATCGGCTTTACCGTGCGGCTCGGCGGATCGGGCTGATCGGTGGCGGAACCGTGTTCGTGCTTTGGCTCGGGGCGTGGCTGGTTCTGGGCGGCGTGCCTCAACGCATCGGCTTATGGGTCGCTGACAGCACGTTACAGGCCTCCGCCCGGGCCGGTTTCGCCGTGGAAGATATTCTGGTCGAGGGGCGGGTGAACACCGATCCCGCGATCTTGCGCGCGCTTGTAAACGCGACGCCCGGCGATCCGCTTTTTGCCTTCGATCCCCGTGCGGCCAGAGACTTGATTGCCCGGATCGCCTGGGTCAAAAGCGCCCGGGTCGAACGGCGCCTGCCCGGGACGATCTATATCGGGCTGGTGGAGCGAACGCCCCTTGCGCTCTGGCAAAACAAGGGGAAGGTGCGGGTGATCGATGCCGAAGGGGTGACGCTGACGGACACAAATTTGATGCCGTTTAAGGATTTACCGATCGTCGTCGGAGAGGACGCACCCGCGACGGTGGGGGCGCTGTTCGGCCTTTTGGCGGCCGAGCCCCTCCTTCAGGCCCGGATTGAGGCGGCTACCCGGGTCGGCGGCCGGCGCTGGGACCTTCGGCTGAAAAACGGGATGACGATCAAACTGCCGGAGGAAGACGCGGCCCTGGCCCTACGCCGTCTGGCGCTGGCCCAGGAAGAAGACGGCCTGTTGGACAAGGACCTGACCGTTATCGATGCGCGCCAGGCCGATCGCTTGACCGTCCGGACCCGGCCCGGCGCAGTTGAGAGCTATCGCGCAAGCGCTGGGCAGGCGCTTTAATCTCGTCATTTCCTCTGTTGCACCTGTCTGTGATATAATGAAGGGGATGACGAAACAGGATGATTTTACACGGCAGGTAACGCAGGATTACCGCCTGACCACGGCGGAGATCCTTTATCGTCTGCCGGATTACCCGGATTTCCTTCAGACCTATATCTGGCAGGATTATGATGTTGTGCCGCGTTTTCCGGTTTTGACCCGTTTTCTGAGCTTTTGGGAACGGGAAATCGAAGGCCCGCTTCATTCCGTCACGGTTGCCAGTCGTTCCCTGATCGCCCCGGTGCGCTTCGACGTTGTCCGTTGCTTGTTTGTGATGGACTAACGGGCACGGTTTCTTCCGTAAAAAAACCGTTTGACAAACAATAAGAGGAATATTATCCTATATTTTATGATGGACCTTTTCTCCCTTTACGCCCGTTACGATGGGCCCCTTCCGAAAAAACCCCTTCCTTCGCCGCGTTATGACGGTTTTATCCGCAACGCGGCGTGCGTTATTCGGGCCCGGCGGCGGCAAGGAATCGATGACACGCTGGAGGCCTATGTTTTGGCGCTGGGGCACCTGGTACGACTTGAAAAATCCCGCAAAAAAGGGCAATAACGATCAAGGCCGCTGTCGTGACTGTTACATTCGCGGTCATATGAAAATAGACGCAAGGAAAGGCTGCCCCCATGATAAACGAAACTGCCCGCGAAGCGGCGAGGATTCTGCTCGATACGCGCTCCGTCCTGTTCAACGCCGCAGAGCCGTTTACATACGCTTCGGGCAACGTAGGGCCGGTTTACGTGGATTGTCGGCGGCTTTTGTCTTTTCCGGCGGCGCGCGCGCGGCTGATGGACATGGCGGCGGATGTTTTGCGCACCGAGATCGGCAGCGAAAATATCGACGTCGTCGCCGGTGCCGAGACGGCCGGGATCCCCTATGGCGCGTTGGTCGCCGACCGGCTGGAAAAGCCGATGGTCTACGTGCGTAAGAAACCCAAGGGCCACGGCCGCATGAGTCAGATCGAAGGCCATATCGCGGAC
>JAGRJZ010000207.1 GCA_020442505.1 Alphaproteobacteria bacterium
GCCGTGGACGATGCATTTGGGCACGCCCGTCGTGCCGCTGGAAAACATGATGAAGAGCGGATGGTTGAACGGCAGGCGTCGAAAGGGAATGTCTTGCGGCGCGTAGGGGGCAATGAAATCGTCCGCGATAATGTCCGCTGCATCTTCCTTCCCGAGAAACGGCACGATGACGGTTTTTTCAACGCTTGGAATATGCGTACGTATGTCCCGTACCTTTTGCGTACAGTCAATCGTCTTTCCGTTATAAAAATACCCATCCACGGCCACGAGAATCTTCGGTTCGATTTGCCCGAACCGGTCCACCGCCCCCTGAACGCCGAAATCCGGGGAGGCAAGCGAGACGAGCACACCCATCGAGGCGGCCGCCAACGTGACGATCAGGGCTTCCGGGGTGTTTGGCAGGTAAAGAGCGATCCGGTCACCCGTTTTCATGCCCGCTTCGGTCAAGGCTTGTTGCCAGCGGCTGGCTTCGTCGTAGAGCTGGGCGTACGTTAATGTACGTTCCGTACCGGTTTCAGATAGAAAAATAATCGCGGTTGCCGCGTCACGCCGGCGGAGGAGGTTTTCGGCGTAATTGACCTTCGAATCGGGGAAGAATTGTGCCCCGGGCATCTGATTGCCGTTTTTCAGGACCGTCGGACCTTTCTCTCCGATCAGTCCGCAAAAATCCCACACGTCAT
This sequence comes from Alphaproteobacteria bacterium, assembly GCA_020442505.1. GTDB lineage: Bacteria > Pseudomonadota > Alphaproteobacteria > Micavibrionales > Micavibrionaceae > JACKJA01. The sequence goes on from JAGRJZ010000207.1 coordinate 681, forward strand.
TCCAGAACGTTTCCGGATCCGTAATCGACCACTGCCAAAGCGAATCGTAATCCGGAAATGTTTTGCCGGTTTTGGCCTCGATTGTCTTTTGAAAGGCATAAAGGCGGGAAGATTCGATCCGGTCTTGCGTCGGGTTCCAAAGGGGTTTTTCCATGATGGTTGTCCTGTGACGGAGAAAGATAAACCAGGGAAAGAATCCGTCTTTTTGTAACCTTGTGTCAAGCCGCTTTGAATAATAGAGTATGATCCGTTTCCAAAGGGGTGAGGTTGTCATGATTCGTGTTCTGTCTTTATTGGTTCTGATTGTTCTGAGCTCCTTGCCGGCGTGGGCCGAGGAGGCGCCGCATGTACGGTTCCAGGTGACGCCCGGGAAGACGGCTGTCGCGCCCGGGGAGACGGTCTATGTCGCAATCGAGCAGGACATCGCCGATGGTTGGCACACTTATTGGGCCAATCCGGGGGATTCCGGCCAGCCCCTTCGGGTGGAATGGGACGCCGCGAGCGGCTTCACGGGCGGGATTCTTCACTGGCCCGCTCCGCATGTCCAGCCGATCGATACGCTTGTGAATTACGGCTATACCGGGGATGTCGCTATTTTGCAGGAGCTGACAGCGCCAGATACCCTGGAGGCGGGGCCCGTCACGGTGCCGGTGACGCTCCATGTGCTTGTCTGCAAGGATATCTGCATTCCCGAATCCGCGCGGTTCGAGGTGAGGTTTAATCAGGATGGCACCCAGGATAATAGCGCTGTCATTGATGAAGCTTTCAGGAATATCCCAGTACGTACCCCGTGGCAGACGAGATTTTACGAAGAGGACGGGGATTTCGTTCTGGATCTTTGGCTGGAACAACCCGCTTTGATCGGAAGTTTTCTACGAGACAAAGGCTTTACCTTCTTTCCTTATCAAGACGGGGTGGTGTCCTATGCCGCGCCCCAAAGCTGGCGGATCGTGGACAGAGGCGGGCCGCGCGACAAACATTTGATCATCCGGCAATCTCGCGGATTCGAACCGCTTCAAACGTTTGACGACATTCGCGGGGTCATTGCGTACACAAATCAGCAGGGCGAACGGCACGCGCTGGACATCACCGCCTATCCGGATTCCGAGAAGATCTACGCCTCTGGGCCCGCGGCAGGGGATTCGACCCCGGTGCCGGTCTTCTCTCCTGAAGAAACGGACGCATCGGCCGGGCTGTGGCAGGCCTTGTTATTTGCCGTTTTGGGCGGGCTAATTCTGAACCTGATGCCCTGCGTTTTTCCGATTTTGTCGATGAAGGCCCTGTCCTTATGCAACCTGTCGGACAAGGAAAACCGGGAAGCTCGCCTGCATGGCCTGGAATACACGGCCGGGGTTTTGCTGAGCTTCGCCTTGATCGCCGGGGTTTTGATCGCGCTGAAAAGCGCCGGAGGACATATTGGCTGGGGGTTTCATCTGCAAAACCCGGTCATCGTTCTTTTTTTGACGTATCTTCTTTTTGTGATCGGGTTGAACCTGTCCGGTCTGTTTGAAATCAAGGGAGCCTTCGCGAATCTCGGCAGTCGCCTGACGCAGGGCGGCCATGCCGGGTCTTTTTTCACCGGCGTGCTGGCAACCATCGTGGCAACGCCCTGTACCGCGCCCTTTATGGGGGTCGCGATGGGCTACGCCCTGACCCAGCCGCCGGTGGTGGCGATCGGCGTGTTTTTGGCGCTTGGCTTCGGGCTTTCCCTTCCGTATCTGGCGCTATCCTTCGTGCCGGCTTTGCGTGGGTGGTTGCCACGGCCGGGCCCCTGGATGGTCACTTTTCGAGAGTTTTTAGCCTTTCCCCTCTATGCGTCGGCCGCCTGGTTGATTTGGGTGTACGCCCAGCAAAGCAGCCCCGTCGGAGTGCTGGCGGCTCTGGCCGGGATGGTCGCGATCGCCTTCTCTATATGGATTTTTCACCGTCGCTCGCAAGGCGGTGTATCCCGCTTTTTCCAGACCGGTTTAGCCGTTCTATGTCTGGCCGGTGCGCTTGCCATTCCGTTTTTTGACCATGGTCCCCTGAAGGCCATGTGTGGCCCCCTTCAGGACACGATCGGGCTTGTCAAGGAAGAGCCGTTTTCCGCAGAGCGTTTTGCCGCACTGGAGCAGGGAGACGAGCCCTTATTCGTCAATATGACGGCGTCGTGGTGTATTACCTGCAAAATCAACGAGCGTGTCGCGTTAAACACGATGACAACTCATACGCTGTTTGTGAAGAACAATGTGCGGTTTTTACGGGGCGATTGGACCAATAAAAATCCCGAGATCACCGATTTTCTGGAGGGTTTCGATCGGCAAGGCGTTCCGCTCTACGTTTATTACGGCCCGCGCGATCCCGCGACCGGGGTACGTCCGGATCCCGTCGTGCTGCCACAGATTTTAACCCCGGCGACGCTGCGGGCGACTATCGCCCCAGAAGGTACGTAACGGCGAAGGCGACGAGCCCGGACAAGACCGCTAAAGCCAACGCGGATTTGACTCCGAAGACAAATTTGAAGGCCTTTTTTGACTCGATGATCTTAAGCGTGATTTCGATTTTACGATTCTTTTTCTGATCGAAATAGGTTTGTTTTACTTCGACTTTTTCGAATTTTCCGCTTCCGGCGAGCTTCTCTGCCTTGTCGATCGCGCTGCCCCGGTCCATGACGGTTTCGACTTTTTCCCATTGCGGCTGGCTTTTGCTTTCCGGGTCGGGGTGTTCGAACGTATAGATCGTGTATTCGATTCCCTTTTCATCAGGTTTTTCAGGTTTTTTTGCCATGAGGCGCCCCCTTTCCGGCGGTCGTCTTCTTTGCCGGCGATAACGGCAGGGTGAAGGAAACGGTCGTGCCTTTTGTTTCCCGGCTTTCCAGCCTGACCGATCCATTGTGCATCTTGACGATGTTGCTGACAAGGGCCAGCCCCAACCCCGCGCCCGAAGATGGCGTGGCGCCCGGCGTTTTCGTGATTTTTTCGAAAGGTTTAAACAGGCGCTCCTGGTCCTCCGCGGCGATTCCACGACCGGTATCGCTGACGCTGAGCGTGAGAAGATTTTTCTGTTTCTCCGCGGCCAGCGTAATGGTACCGCCATCTGGCGTGCTGGCGATGGCGTTACGGATCAGGTTAATAAAGACCTGCTTGATTCGCCGCTCGTCCAGCAAGGCAGTGCCGATATCCTCCGGACAGGACAGAACCAGCTTGATTCCGGCTTTTTGCGCCCAGCTTCCGGTGAGGTCCTGCATATCGGAAAGCAGAGCGCGCACCGCGGTTTCCGTTTTTTCGAGGG
>JAGRJZ010000012.1 GCA_020442505.1 Alphaproteobacteria bacterium
ATCTGGACCATTTCAAAGACATCAACGATAATATGGGGCATAATGTCGGGGATGCGATCTTGCGCGCCATCGGAAAACGGTTGCGGGCCGCCATGCCAGAGGAAGCTGTTGTCGCGCGGTACGGAGAGGACGAATACGCGATCACGATGGCCTTGCCCAAAAAGGGTAAAACGGCGCGCTCCATCGCGGAGGACGTCGCGGAGGTCATCCGCTCCGAACCGTTCAAGGTCTTTAACGAACAATTCCAGATTCGGGCGTCTATCGGAGTCGCGACCTTTCCCGATGACGGAACCGATCCGGATCAGGTTTTGAAGAATGCGGATATCGCGCTGAACCACGCGAAGGAAAAGGGACGCGACACGATCCGGGAATATTCCGAGGATTTCGACCGCGCGGTGCAACAACGTTTTCAGATGTTGCGGGATCTGCGCGACGCCCTGGAGCACGATCAGCTCTCCGTTCATTTCCAACCGCAATTCGACCTGGCCTCGGGTCGTCTGATCGGGGCGGAAACCTTGCTGCGCTGGTGGAAGCCGGACCAAAGCAAGGAGGGGGGGAAGTTCATTCCGCCGGCCGAATTTATCCCGGTCGCCGAGCAATCCGGGCTGATCGTTCCTATCGGGGAATGGGTCATGCAGCAATCCTGCGAAAAGGTCAAAAAATGGAACGATCAGGGCCACGATATTCGTATTGCGGTCAACGTGTCCGGCGCCCAATTCTACCGCAGTGATCTGGTGGCTTTCGTCGCCAATCTTCTGAAGAAGACAAAGCTCGCCCCGCAAAAGCTGGAGCTGGAGGTCACGGAAAGCATCTTTATGGAGGACGTGAACCACGCCATTCAAACCCTGCGCGATCTGCACGCGCTCGGGGTCGAAATCGCGATCGACGATTTCGGAACGGGGTATTCGTCTCTGTCCTATCTGCGGCAGTTCCCGATCGACCGGCTGAAAATCGACCAGTCCTTTATCCGCAACGCGCTGAACAATCCGGACGATGCGTCGATCGCCCGAACGATCGTCCGGCTGGGACATTCCCTGAACCTGAAGGTGATCGCGGAAGGGGTGGAGACCAAGGACCATGAAGATTTCATGCGCAGCGAGGATTGCGACGAGGTCCAGGGATTCCGCTATTCCCGCCCCGTACCGGAAGACATGTTTACGGCTTTTTTGAAAAGCTATAACGGCGATCTGTCCAGTTTTGACGGTTGATTTCAAAGACCCTCCGCGCTATCAAGGGGTATGAGCCATCCTACCCCTCTGATCTCCTCGCGTGTTTCTTCTCTGGCCGGTCTCGCAAGAATTCCGGGCGACAAATCCATGTCCCACCGCGCGCTGATGTTCGGCGGTCTGGCGGCGGGGGAGACCATCATTCACGGTCTGTTGGAGGGCGAAGACGTCCTGGCGACCGGCATGGCCATGCGGGCGTTGGGGGCACGGGTGCATCACGGGGAAGACGGGTTATGGCGGGTGCACGGCGTGGGAACAGCCTGTCTTCAAACGCCGGACAAACCTCTTGATATGGGGAACTCCGGAACATCGACCCGGCTGTTGATGGGGATCGTGGCCGGACATCCGATAACCACGACCTTTACCGGGGACGCCTCCTTGAGCAAACGTCCGATGAAGCGGGTCATGACCCCGCTTATGGAGATGGGCGCTGTTTTTTCCGATCATCAGGACGGACGCCTGCCGATGACCGTGACGGGGTCCGATTCCTTGAAGGCGATCACCTATCGCCTGCCTGTCGCATCGGCGCAGGTCAAGTCCGCGGTCTTGCTTGCCGGGCTCCGGGCGCAGGGGACGACCACCGTGATCGAGGAGACTCCGACCCGCGATCACACAGAAAATATGCTCCGCGGCTTCGGCGTGACGGTAGGAACGGAAACCCTGCCGGACGGCGCGCACGCGATTCACATCGCGGGGGGGCAAAGCCTGGAAGGGTGCAGCGTCGATATTCCGGCGGATCCCAGCTCCGCGGCCTTTCCGGTCGTGGCGGCTTTGCTCGCGCCGGCGGGGCGGGTGGAGCTTCCCCGAATCGGGATGAATAGCCGCCGCAACGGGCTCTACATAACCCTGCGCGAGATGGGCGCGGATATCGTCTTCAGGAACGAACGGCTCGAAGCCGGGGAGCCCGTCGCGGATCTGCTGGTGAGCGGCGGCGGGGCTCTGACAGGCGTGGACGTTCCGGCGGACCGGGTGCCGTCCATGATCGACGAGTTTCCGGCGCTGGCCATGGCGGCTTCGTGCGCCGCGGGGACCACCCGCATGACCGGGCTGGCGGAGCTGCGGGTCAAGGAATCCGACCGGCTCCTCCTGGTCGCAGAGGGGCTGAAGGCCTGCGGCGTGGATCTGGAGATGGGCGAAGACTGGTTGACGATCCACGGAACCGGCAAGCCGCCACGGGGCGGGGCCACCGTTGCAACCGCTCTGGACCACCGGATCGCGATGAGCTTTCTGGCGCTGGGGACCGCGACGCAAGAGCCGATCCGGATCGACGACGGTCGTCCGATCGCCACCAGCTTCCCGCCTTTCGTCGCGCTCATGAACGAGCTAGGCGCTCGGATCGAGACCCCATAGGCGGTAGCGTTCCGGATCGTCCGCCCAGTTTTCCCGGACCTTGACGAACAGCTTCAAATGCACGCGGGTCTCCAGGATGTCTTCCAGCTCTTTGCGGGCCTCTTCGCCGATTTTTTTGATCTGCTGTCCGCCTTTGCCCAGGATGATCGCCTTGTGCGATTCGCGCGCGACATAGATCGTCTGATCAAGTTTGACGCTGCCGTTTTTGAAATCTTCCCAACCTTCCGTCTCGACGCTCAGCGCATAGGGCAGTTCGTCGTGCAGTTTGTGGAACAGCTTTTCCCGGGTGATCTCTGCCGCCAAAAGCCGGACAGGCATGTCGGAGATCTCGTCCGCCGGGAACAAAAACGGGCCCTTCGGCAAGTGATTGGCCAGCCATCCCATCAAATCCTTCGTGCCGCTACCTGTCTTGGCGGAGATCATGAAGGTCGCGACAAAGCCCATTGTCTCGTTCAACTTCGCGGACAAAGCCAACAACCTTTCAGCCGCAATCTGGTCGATCTTGTTCAGAACCAGAACAACCCGTTTTCCCTTTTGCGTCGCCAGCTTTTCGATGATCGCATGCGTTTCCGCGTTGGCCTTTCCCCGTGAAGCGTCGACCAGCAAAAGCGTCAGATCGGCATCGGCGTCGCCCTCCCACGCGGCCGCGACGATCGCCCGCTCCAGCCGTTTTTTTGGGGTGAAAATTCCAGGCGTGTCGACAAAGACAATCTGTG
>JAGRJZ010000208.1 GCA_020442505.1 Alphaproteobacteria bacterium
TACACAAAACAGCATAAATCATGCATCTCCCCACACACACTTGCATGGTTGTCTGTTTTTACCCACACAAGTCGACTGGAGCTGCCGGTGTCTTTTTCAAAGACCCGGCAGTTTTTTTATCCGCTTTTTTTCTTTGCGCGGCCCCCGAGGCTGGTGTAAGCAAGACAGTATGGCGTTACGTTTTTTTGTTTTGGCGTTTTTTATCTTCGCGGGCCTGTCTTTTGAGAGCGCCCGGCTTGCCTGCGCAGCGGACTCCGTTGTTCAAGCGCCGACCTTTTTCGCGATGCTGCCTGACGTGCCGTTGATGACGGGTTTGACGGAGCTTCCGGGAGCGGCGCTGACCTTCGACAAGCCGGAAGGGCGGATCGTCGAATCCGCCGCCGAAGGCTCTGCGGAGGCTCTTTCCCCCATCGCTGTGCGGCTTTTCTACGATCGCACCCTGCCCCAGCTGGGCTGGCTGCCGGTCGACGAGAACGGAACCTTCCGCCGGGAGAGCGACATGCTGCGCTACCGGATTGAGCGTCACCCGGAGCGGATCATCGTCCATTTCACGGTTCATCCCTGAAACAGGTGTTTTTCACGATCGTTTCTCTTGACAAGACGGGGGGTTTGCGCGTACAACACCCTCCGGTTTACAAACACAGACGAAATAAAGACAAAACGAGAAGGGCCCTAACGCCATGGCAAACCATGCATCGTCCAAAAAACGTATTCGCCGTAACGACCGCCGCGCCACTGTCAATGGTATGCGCCGCGGTCAAATTCGCACCGCTATGAAGAAAGTGGAGCTGGCATTGGCGCAAGGCGATGCGACTGCGGCCGAAGCGGCTTTGAAGGCTGCTCAGCCTCAAATTTATCGCGGCGTCGCCAAGGGCATCTTCCATAAAAACACGGCGGCTCGTAAAGTTTCCCGTTTGAGCGCCCGCCTTCGTACGCTGAAGACCGCTTCCTGATTTTTCTGTTTTTATCGTGCTTTTCGCCTGAGGAAATCCGTTTCTTCGGGCGTTTTAGCGTGAACACGACGGAAGCGGGTAAAAAAATTTCTTTTTGAATGTTCTTCTTTTGATCGCATTGCAATCGTTTTTAAACCTGTTTAAGGTCCTTTTTATCGGTTGTGGAGAGAGACGTTTTTCGTCGTTGCCAGGTCCGGTTTTACATGGCAAAAACCTCGTTCAGAGAGGTTTTTCCGGGGTATCCTTCCCCTAAAAAAGGTGGTGTAGAGTGGGTGCGATGCGCACAAATCGCCCGGTGTGTACGTAAGGCAGATCTGATGCATGGCTGTGTCATGTCTGGTCTTCGCCTTCGATTTATCTGATGACAAAAAAGCGTCTTTTTTCAGACAGGAAAACCGTCTGGGGGGTCTTTTTGTGCGCAAAAAAGGGGGATCTATGTGTGGGTCCCGGGTTCGTTAATCAGGGTTCTTGAACGATAAAAGCAAGGAGTACAGACATGAAAGAGATTGCGGGAAACAAGGCTGCTGGCGGGGTTGCTCAGGAAAACACGGAAGCTTCCTTTGTGCCCACGCGCGCCGTCCGCGATCTTTGGTGTAAGGTCTATGATAGTTTCCGCGGAGAATTCGGCGAGGCCGTCTTTCGGAGCTGGCTCAAGCCCCTGACGCTTCAGGCCTGCTATCACGGGACGCTCGAGGTATCCGTTCCGACCCGCTTTATGAAGGACTGGATTCAAAGCCACTACGCCCAGCGGATTTTGGAAATGTGCCGGGCGGAAAGCGCGGAGATTAACCGGGTGGAAATCGTCGTTGTCCAAACGGCTTCCCCCTCCTCACCGGTTCCAGAAGAAAAGACTTCTGCTGTTTCTGTCAAGGCAAACCAGAATCTGAAGACAGTCGACCCGTTCGAGCTCTCCTCCCCGTTCGATCCACGTTTTACCTTTGAAAGCTTCGTTGTGGGAAACCCCAACGCGCTGGCCCATGCGGCCGCCCGGCGTGTCGTGGAAAGCGGCAATATCCCCTTCAACCCGCTTTTTCTTTACGGTGGCGTTGGTCTGGGGAAGACGCACCTGATGCACGCGATCGGTTGGGCGATGAAGGAACAGGCCCCGGAAAAACGGGTGATGTACCTGTCGGCGGAGAAGTTTATGTATCAATTCGTCCGGGCGCTGCGGGCGAAGGACACGATGGCGTTTAAGGAAACGTTTCGCTCGGTCGACGTTCTGATGATCGACGACATTCAGTTCATCGCCGGAAAAGAAAGCACGCAAGAGGAGTTCTTTCATACTTTCAACGCGCTGGTCGATCAGAATAAACAGATCGTCATCTCCGCCGACAAAGCGCCGTCGGATTTGACTGGAATCGAGGAACGCCTGCGTTCTCGTCTGGCCTGGGGACTGGTCGCGGATCTGCACCCCAGCACCTATGACCTGCGTCTGGGCATTTTACAGGCGAAACGGGCGATGCTGGGGGCGGATATTCCCGGGCCGGTTCTCGAATTTCTGGCGCTGAAGGTCACCTCGAATATTCGGGAACTGGAAGGTGCGCTCAACCGGATCGTCGCGCATGCCGATGTAACAAAAGCCCCTGTTACCGTCGAGTCGGTCCAGGAACTGCTTCAGGATTTACTGCGTTCTCACGATCGGCGGATTACGATCGACGAGATTCAGCGTAAGGTCTCCGAGCACTATAATATCCGCCTGACAGACATGCATTCGGCCCGGCGCGCCCGGAACGTTGCGCGCCCGCGTCAGGTCGCCATGTATCTGGCCAAGGCCCTGACGGCGCGGTCTCTACCAGAGATCGGACGAAAATTCGGCGGCCGAGACCACACGACCGTCATGCACGCCGTCCGGAAGATCGAGGAATTAATGGTAGAAGACGCCCAGATTTTGCAGGATGTCGATCTGATCCGTCGCTCTTTGACGGGCTAAGGACCATCAAGATGCGTGACGATCTCGAACGCAACGGGCTCGGGGCTCGGCTGTCGCGTTATAGCCGTGTCTCCGGCGGGGTTGCGGGACTTGCTTTGAAATTGGCGGGGGAAAAATATTTCGGGCGCACCATCCCGCGCGAGGCTCACGCTCAGGAGCTGATGCAGGCGCTCGGAAACCTCAAGGGACCCCTGATGAAGATCGGCCAGATTCTGGCCACGATTCCCGAGGCACTGCCGCCCGAATATGCCCGCGCGTTTCAGGAGCTGCAGGCCGGCGCCCCTCCGATGGGATGGCCGTTCGTCCGACGGCGGATGAAGACCGAGCTGGGCCCCGACTGGGAAACCCGGTTTCAGCGATTCGACCGGGAAGCCGCGGCGGCGGCAAGCCTCGGCCAGGTGCACAGGGCCGTGACGCATGACGGCCGGGCGGTCGCGTGCAAGCTGCAATATCCCGATATGCGGGCGGCGGTCGACGCGGACCTAAAACAGTTGAAAATCATTTTTGCCCTGTACGAAAAATACGACAGCGCTATTTCCACGAAACTGATTCAAGAAGAACTGGCCGCACGCCTTTACGAAGAACTCGATTACCGGCTGGAAGCGCGGCATTGTCGTCTTTACGCCCATATGCTGGCGGACGAGCCTTCCGTTCATGTTCCCGCAATCATAGAAGCGCTATCGACCGATCGTCTTCTTTGCGCGACCTGGCTGGAAGGCGCGCCGATCCTGTCCTTTGTCGACGCTCCGGCCACCCGGCGCAACTGTATCGCCCTGAACATGTTTCGGGCATGGTACATACCTTTGTATTTTTACGGCGTGATTCACGGCGATCCGCATTTGGGCAATTACACGATCCGAAAAGACGATTCGATCAATCTACTTGATTTCGGATGTGTGCGCGTTTTCCCCCCGGCCTTTGTCGGCGGGGTCATCGATCTTTATCGCGCGCTCGAAACGGATGACCGTGACCGGGCGGTACACGCCTATGAGACATGGGGTTTCCGTGGCCTCTCGGCAGAGCAGATCGACACCCTCAACATCTGGGCACGGTTTCTCTACGGCCCTGTTTTAGATGACAAAATTCGCCCCATCGGCGAGGTTAAAGGCCAGGTTTATGGCCGAGAAACGGCCGAGAAGGTCCACAAACGCCTGCGTGATCTAAGCCGTGAAAACGGTGGCATTACCGTCCCGCGGGAATTCGTCTTCATGGATAGGGCCGCTTTGGGGCTGGGGTCTGTTTTTTTACATTTACGGGCGGAAATCAACTGGTACCGTCTCTTCCAAGAGATGATCGCCGATTTCGATCAAGGCGTTCTTGCCGAAAGACAGAAAAATTGTCTGACAAACTTCAACGTCCCGTTGTAATTTTTTTTGAAACGCATAAGATAGGGGTTAAGTTGCCTCGAAAACGCTGGTACAGTGGTACACGCGCAGCTTCTTTGACGACATGCCATAAAGCAAACAGGGGAGAATAATTATGGCCGCAGAAAAGGAAATACAAGATCAATCGGGCGGTGTTTTATCCGAACGACTCGCATTCATAGGACTGGATAAGGACGCCCGGACCTTTTTGGGGCAACATCAAAACATCATTGAGGGTATTCTGCCCGATGTCCTCGACAGTTTCTACGATGAAGTGCGCAAATGGTCGCAGACCAGCGATTTTTTCTCTAATGACGAACATATGAAAGGGGCAAAAGACGCTCAGATACGTCACTGGTCCCGGATCGCCAGCGGAAAAATGGACGAAGGGTACGAACGGTCTGTGAACACCATCGGCCATACGCACAACCGAATCAACCTAGAGCCGCGCTGGTATATTGGCGGGTACGCTCACATCACGGCCGGTATTCTGATGCGGCTTGTCGATCTAAAAATCAAGTCCGGTTTTTCGCAGGCGAATCAGAAAGAAGAGCTAAAATCACTTTTAAGCGTTATCGTCCGGGCGGTTTTTCTGGATATGGATTTGGCAATCTCGACCTATCTGGAAGCTAAAGACGCCGATCGTGAGCGCTTTCTCGAAAGGATTACGGATGATTTTGACAAAAACATCACCCGCTTTATCAAGGATATGGGGGGCTCCGCAGACGATCTCAGCGAGACTTCCACAAGTCTTTCGGAAGTAGCCCAAGGCGGTCTGTCTCAGGCTAAGAACCTTGCGGCGGCGTCCGATAGCGCTTCGACAAACGTGAATATCGTTGCCTCCGCGGCGGAGGAACTATCCGCGTCGATCAGCGAAATTAACTCACAGATCAATAAGTCCAGCACGATTTCGAAGGACGCCGTGGTGAAATCCACCAACGCATCGCAAACGATCACGACCCTTCAGGACAGCGCCGAAAAAATCGGGGATATCGTGAATCTGATCCATGACATCGCCGAGCAAACGAATTTGTTGGCGTTGAACGCGACGATCGAAGCAGCCCGCGCCGGGGATGCCGGAAAGGGATTCGCCGTTGTAGCTTCGGAAGTCAAAAACCTTGCCAGCCAGACGGCATCTGCGACGTCCGAGATTTCATCCCATGTCGGGGACGTGCAACAGGCCATCGGCGCAACCGTGGATGCCATCAACCAGATATCCCGGATCATCAACGACATGGACGAGATTTCGACCTCTATTTCTGCCG